>JALWGP010000100.1 GCA_027038775.1 Sedimenticola sp.
CTATAGTGGACGCTCAATACAATGAAGATACCGGGGAGATAGAAGTCTATCGTTTTCGCCGGGTGGTGGAGAAGGGAGAACCCGTGAAGTTCCGGTGGAAGGGGAGCACCGAGCTGCGCCAGCTGGGCGAGAACCTGTCGCGCCTCTCCGAGACCCACGCGCGCAACCTGGCCGAGCTCCAGGACCACGCCCGCGCCCTGGAGGAGAGCAACCGCTACAAGAGCGAGTTCCTGGCCAACGTGAGCCACGAACTGCGCACGCCCCTCAACTCCATCCTGCTCCTCTCCAAGCTGCTGCAGAAGGAATCGGAGGGGCTGAGCCGCGAGCAGCAGGAGCAGCTCAGGGTGATCCACGAGGCCAGCGTCGACCTGCGCATGCTCATCGACAACGTGCTCGACCTCTCGCGCATGGAGGCGGGCCGGCTGGAGCCGGTGATCGAGGAGGTGGAGCTGGCGCCCCTGCTGGAAGAGATCCATGACCAGCTGGCGCCCCAGTTCCGCGAGAAGGGGCTGGCCTTCGAGGTGCGCGTGGCCCCTGGCGCGCCGGAGCGTATCCATACCGACTCGCACAAGTTGAAGCAGATCCTCAAGAACTTCCTCTCCAACTCCCTCAAGTTCACCGACGAAGGCGAAGTGGTGGTGGAGCTGGAAAGTGCTGGTGAGCCCTACGCCGTCGCCATCTCGGTGCAGGACACCGGGATCGGTATTCCGTTGGAGAAGCAGCAGGCCATCTTCGAGGCCTTCCAGCAGGCCGACGGTTCCACCCGGCGCCGCTTCGGTGGCACCGGGCTGGGGTTGAGCATCAGCCGTGAGCTGGCTCGTGTGCTGTGCGGCGAGATCCGGGTGGAGAGCCGTCCCGGGGAGGGAGCCCGCTTTTCGCTGCTGCTGCCGGCCAGTTGCGGCGGGGGGCCGGTGGAAGGGGCCACGGGCGCGCGGGTCTCCCCGCCTCCCGCGCGGGAGCCTGAGCGGGAAGAGGCGCGTCCCAACGCCGATTTCGGCGGCGCTCATGTGCTCCTGGTGGAGACCGACATCGAGCGGCTGCTGGGGCTGAGCCGCCTCCTGGAGGGGTGGAACCTGCAGGTGACCGCCGCCGGTGACGAGGAGGAGGTGCGCGAGGTGCTGGAGGAGGACGGCGTGCAGCTGGTGCTGCTGGCCGCCGGCGTGGTGGACTGGTGTTCCATCTCCGCTATAGTGAACAGAGAGGGGAGAGGCCCCGTCCTCGTGGGGTTCGGGGAGGCTGGTAACAAGCAGGCCGCCTGCGTGGACCTCGTGCTGCCGCCGTTCCCCGAGCCCGGCGCGCTGCTGGCGGCGCTGGAAGAACAGTTGATCGAAAAGGAGGAGACGACCGACCCATGAACCGCTATGCCGGCTTCCGGGTGCTGGCGGTGGACGACAACGCCCACAACCTGTTCACCCTGAGATCCCTGATTCACAAGCACATGGACGTGGAGCTGCTCGAGGCCACCAGTGGCAAAGAGGCGCTGGAGATCGCCCGCGCCAACCCCGATATCGATCTCGTCATCCTCGATGTGCAGATGCCGGAGATGGACGGGTTCGAGACGGCGCGCATGCTCAAGCTCCACCGCAAGACCCGCGACATTCCCATCATCTTCCTCACCGCCGCCTTCAAGACCGAGGAGTTCCAGCAGAAGGGATACGACGTGGGTGCCGCCGACTACCTGCTCAAGCCCATCGATGACAACCAGCTGCTCAACAAGATCAGCACCTACTTCCGCCTCATCGAGAAGGAGCGCGAGCTCAACCGCATCCTGGAGCAGAAGGTGGCCGAGCGTACCGCGGAGCTGCGCCAGGCCAACCAGCACCTCGAGAACATTCTGAAATACATGGGTGAGGCGCTGCTGATCCTCGATCCCCGGGGCAGGATCAAGACGGTGAACCCCGCCGCCTGCGAGATGCTCGGCTACTCGGCGGAGGAGCTGGTGGGCATGAGCATCGGCGACGTCTTCGAGGAGGAGGGGCAGGAGGAGGCCAAGGCCTTCATGGGCACCTGGCTCGAGGCGCTCATCCGCACCGGCGCCCTGCGCGACATCGAGGCGGCCTTCATCGCAAAGGACGGCAGCCGCGTGCCCGTGCTCTTCTCGCGCACCGCCATCACCGGCGAGGATGGCGAGATTGACGAGATCATCTGCATCGCCAAGAATATGTCCGGCTACCGCCGCGTGGAGGCGGAGCTGCAGCAATCAACCGGAGCCTGATCCCACCATGAGCGAAGCATCGGACAAGATCCCGCCCGACGAGGACCCCACCATGACCGCCAACGCCCTCAAGGCGATGGCCCATCCCCTGCGGTGGAAGATCCTCTGCACCCTGGGCGACCGCGAGCTCTCGGTGGGCGAGATCGTGGCGCTCACCGGCACCTCCCAGAGCAACATCTCCCAGCACCTGGAGCAGCTGCGCAACAAGAACATCGTCACCTCCCGCAAGGAGGCCAACCGCATCTACTATCGCATCCGCAACGGCAAGCTGCTGGAGCTCATCGGCACCATGCGCGCCGTGCTCTGTCCCACCAACCTCGACGACCGTTACGACGACTGATCCGCCTTCGCTTCGCGCCGCACCTCCTTGTGCGGCGTAGGAGGCCCGCCCCCGGGCCGAATTGGAACTGTTCGCGGCGAGGGCGCCGCTCCTACATGAGCCGCAGGAGGTCCCCCGGGCTGAATCCGCTTTCAGTGAGCCCCAGCCAGCTTCCCGGCGATGAGAAAGCCGGCCACGTAGGTGCCGACGGCCGAGCCGAGGGTGCTGAAGAGGAAGATCAGCAGGGTGCGGGAGACGCGGTTCTTCCACCAGCCCGACCAGCGGCTGGTATCGTGGCGCAGTTCATGGAAATCCTGCACCCTGGGCTTGCGCAGCCACAGCTCCGCCGCGGCGGTGACCATGCCGGCGCCGATGGTGGGGTTGAGGGAGGTGATGGGTGCGGCGACGAAGGCGGTGAGCACGGTGAGCGGGTGGGCCAGCGCCAGGGCCGCGCCGATGGCCGACAGGGTGCCGTTGATGAAGACCCAGTTGCCCACCAGCTCCCAGCCCAGCTCCGGGCTGCGCCGGAAGCCGATGGCGAAGCCCAGCACCACCAGCGCCACCACGAGCCACGGAATCAGCTTCGGCCAGCGGGAGGGGGGTGGCAGCGACTCCAGTTCACGAATCTTCTCCCGCGGGTCCTCCATGCCCGCCTCCAGGTTCGCCTTCAGCCCCTTCAGGTGGCCGGCGCCCACCACGGCGAGAATGTCCTCGTGTCCCTTGTCGCGGATCTCCTGCAGCAGCCGCGCCGCCATGTACTGGTCGCGTTCCTCGATGAGGGGGCGGTAGAGGTCCTGGCGGTCGTGGGCGAACTCGGCGAAGGTGGTCTCCAGGATGTCGCCCTCCTTGAGCTTTTCGATCTCCTCCTCCTCCACCTTCTCCCTGGAAATCAGGGAAAGGAGCAGGCCGGTGAACAGCGTCCAGCGTTTCCACCAGGGCAGGCCGGCGGCAGTGCGCCTGAGGGTGATGCCGATGTCGCGGTCGATGAGCAGCAGGGGCAGGTCGTGTACCTCCGCCAGCTCGATGGCCCTGCGCTGCTCGGCGCCGGGCTCGATGCCGAACTGCTCGGCGATGCGCTGCTGGTAGGCGGCCATGGCCAAGCTGGCGGTGACCATGGCCGCCTTGCCCTGCCGGATCACCTGCATCAGGTCCATCCGTGCCAAGTGGTCCGGCGCCACCAGCGCCTGGTAGCGGCTGGGGCAGAGTTCCACCGCCACCGCCTGGTAGTCTCCGCTCTCGATGAGCCGCTGTACCGTCTCGGCGCTGGCCTGTGATACGTGGGCGGTCCCGAGCAGCGTTACCTTGCTGTCGTCGATGTGCAGGTTCTCGATGGGTTCGCGGGCTCGGGAGGCTGTCATGGGTTTCGCGGGTGGCTGTGGTCAGGAGGCCGGCGCCTCTTCCCCGGGTGCGGTACGGTCGATGCGGTCGAGGAGCAGTGCCAGTTCGCGGAGACGGCTGTCCTCCGGGCGCAGCCGCTCGGCCTTTCTCAGGTAGCGCCGGGCCCGCGCAGTATAGCCCACGTCCCAGCCCGAGTGCTGCATCCATTGCGCCATGGCCTGTGCGGTGCAGAGGTTGGCGAGGAAGTTCCCCGGGAGCGCCTTCGCCACCTGTTCCAGGTGCCAGATGGCCGCCTCGGTCTCGCCCTCCATGAGCTTTTCCCGTCCCGCCTCGTAGTGCGACCGCGAGCGCTCCTCTTCCGCGATGGTGGACAGGTCCTCCAGGTCCTGGAGCGTTTCGGGTTCGCGCAGGCGCAGCGCGAGCAGCTTCAATTGCTGGACCGGTCCGGGGGCCAGCAGGTGCAGGGAAGGGGGCAGGGAGACCGTTGCCTGCGGTCTGCCTGTGCGGTTGCGCTGCACCAGTGCGTAGAGGGGGGGTACCAGGAAGAGGGTGAGCAGGGTGGAGAAGCCCAGTCCCCAGACGATGGCGGTGGCCACCGGGCCCCAGACCAAGGATTCGCCGCCCCAGCCGGCGGCCAGCGAGAAGAGTCCCGCCATGGTGGTGAGGGAGGTGATGACGATGGGCAGCAGCCGGCGGCGCGCGGCCAGAACGATGGCCGGACCCAGCCGTCCGGTCCGCGCCAGGTTGCGGTTGGCGGTGGAGATGAGCACGATGGCATCGTTGGCGGCGATGCCGGCCAGGGCGATAACGCCGTAAAGGGTCACCAGGCTGAGGGGGATGTCGTTCACCAGCAGGCCGAGAACCACCCCGGTGAAGGCCATGGGCACGGTGGTGAGAATCAACAGCGGCTGCAGGTAGCTGCGGAACTGGGTGCCCAGGATCATGTAGATGAGCCCCACGCCCAACAGGAAGAGGCGGGCCATGCTGCCCAGGCTCTCCTTGATGTCGTCCAGTTCGCCGGAGAAGTCGAGGGTCACCCCCGGGTAGTCCGCCGCGATCTCCCGCCACAGCGCCCGGATCCTGCGGTTGGCGCTGAGGGTGTCGGTCACCTCGCTGTCGAGATCGGCGGTGACGGTGAGGGTGCGGCGGAAGTCCTGGTGCCGGATGTTGCCCTCGGTGGGGCGGGTCTCGTGCTTCACCAGCTTGCCCAGCGGAATGTCCCCGCCGCCGGGCAGCCCCACCGGCCAGGCGAGGAAGGCGTTCACGTCCTGCAGGTTGCGCGGCAGCGCCTTCACGCGCACGTTCCAGGTCTCCCCCTCGTGGCGCATGTCGGCCACCACCAGTCCGTCGGCGTAGAGCGCCAGCACGCTGGCGACCTCCGCCGGGTCGATCCCGGCGCGCTGGATGGCGTCGGCGTCCAGCTGCAGGGAGAGCTGGGTGCCGGCGCGCACGTCGTCGTTGTCGATGTCGCGGATGCCGGGGATGGAGGCCATCCGCTGCTGCAGGCGGGTGGCGGCGGCGCGGACCTCCTCGATGTCGTCCCCCCGGATCTTCACGCTCACCGGTGCCTCGCTGGGCGGGCCGGTCTTGCGCCGCAGGAAGGAGATCCGTTCCGGGCCGGGCAGGTCGGCCAGCGATTCCCGGATCCGTCCGATCACCTGTTCCACCGAAAGGTGGTCGGCCGAGGCGGGAGGCAGGCTCACCATGATCTGGCCGATGCTGGCGCTCAGGTGGGGCTCCTTCTCGGTGAGCTGCATGCCGGCGGTGGTGGTGAGGTTGTCCAGCTCCGTGGCCGGTACCGCCTGCCGGATGCGCCGTGCCACCTGCCGCAGCGTGGCGTGGGTCTCCGTCAACGGGGTATCGGGCGGCATCTCGAGGTTCACGTAGAAGTAGCGGAAGAGGTCATTGGCGAAGAAGTTGACTTTCACCGCGCCGGCCAGCAGTGCGGCCAGGCAGAGGGCGGCCAGGGTGGCGCCGAGGCCGATGCTGATGCCGGGGTGTCGCATCACCCCGAGCAGCAGCCGGGTGTATTGGTGACGCAGGCGGCGGGTGAGCCCGTTGCGCCAACGCTGTACCCGCCCGGGCCGGGCCGGGTCGGCTTTCGATTCCACCACGTGGGCGGGCAGCAGCCAGAAGGCCTCCACCAGGCTCACCGCCAGCGCCACGGTGACCACCAGGGGCACCACCCGCATGAACTGGCCGAGCACGCCGGGCATGAGCATGAGCGGGAGGAAGGCGGCCATGGTGGTGAGAGTGGCGGCGCTCACCGGCACCCACATCTCGCGCACCGCGGCCAGGGCGGCGCCCATGCGCTCCATGCCCTTTTTCAGGTTGGCGTGGACCGCCTCCACCACCACCACGGCATCGTCCACCAGCATCCCGAGGACGATGACGATGCCCAGCAGCACGGTGACGTTCAGCGTCTCGCCCAGGGCGTCCAGGGCCCAGAAGGTGCCCGCCAGCGAGAAGACCAGTCCCATGCCGGTGAAGAGAGCGATCTTCCAGCCGAGGAAGAAGGTCACCATGAGCACCACCAGCAGCAGGCCGATGAGGGCGTTGTTCTCCATCACCCGGATGGCGTCGCGGGTGGCGACGGTCTGGTCGTAGGCGAGGGCGATCTGCACGCCCAGTTTCTCCAGCAGGGGGTTGCGCTCGGCGATGTACCGGTTGATGCGCTCCAGCAGCTCCAGGTTGTTGGCCTTGTCGGTCTTGAAGACGGAGAGCATCACCGCCGGCTCGTTTTCGTAGACGACCAGCTGGCGCGCTTTCTCCCGGCCCTGGCGGACCCGCGCCACGCTGCGCAGGGGCACCTCCTGGTCCAGTGTCACCAGGGGCAGTCCCTCCAGGTAGCGCGGATCGTTGCTGGTGCCCTGCAGGCGCACCAGCCACTCCTGGTCGCTCAGCCGAAGCCGGCCCAGGGCCTGGTCGCGGAAGTAGGCGCGCACCGTGTCGGCCAGCGCCTTGGGCGAGATGCCCATGCCGATGAGTTTCTCCGGCTCGAACTCCACCAGCAGCTCCGGGTCACGCAGGCCCCAGGCATCGATGCGGTCCACGCCGCTCAGCCGCTGCAGATCCTTCTTCGTCTCCTGCGCCACCTTGCGCAGCTGTTCGTTGTCGTCCAGCCCGTAGACGGTGACCACGGCGGTGGGAAAGGTGTTGGAGCTGGTCAGCTCCAGCACCAGGGGCGTGCGGCTCTGTGCAGGCAGGTCGCTTTCGATGCGCTGGATGGCGCGGCGCACCTCCTGGATGCGCTTGTCGAAGGTGCGCTCGTCCAGCTCCTCGAAGCGCACCACGATGTTGGAGGCGCCGTAGCGGCTGGTGCTGGAGACGAACCGGATGTTGCTGATGCGTCCCAGCTCGGTCTCGATGGGATCGGTGATCTGCTTTTCCACGTCCTCGGCCGAGGCGCCCGGCCATCCGGTCCAGATCACCAGCCAGTTGAAGTTCACCGAGGGGTCCTGTTCCCGCGGCATGCCGGTGTAGCTGAACCAGCCCGCCAGGATCACCAGCAGGAAGGTGAGGTTGACCAGGATGGGGTTGTCCAGCAGCCGGCGGTACATCAGGGTTTCGTCACCATCACCGGGTCGCCGTCCCGCACGCTGAAGCGGCCGGCGTCGATGACCATCCGTTCTTCAGGAAGATCCACCCTGGCGGGCAGGCCCTGGACGGCGCCGGGCAGGGGGTGGAACCTGGCGGTGCCCCGCTCGTACAGGAACAGTCCCAGCCTGCCCTCGCGCTGCACCAGGTAGCCGGCGGGAACATGGGGCGCCGCCTCTTCCCAGTAGAGGCGGCCGGTGGCGCCGGGCGGCGCGGCGCCCTCCGTGAACAGGTAGCGCGCCTCGTAGCTGCGCACGCGCTTCTTCAGCATCGGAATCACCGCGCGCAGCTTCAGGGGGAAGCGTCTTCCCTCCATGACGAAGGCCAGGGCGCGTGCCCCCTTCATGGTTTCCAGGTCCTGCTGCTGGATCTGGGCGCTCACCTCGAGGCTCTCCAGGTCCACCAGGCGCAGCAGCGGGGTGCCGGGCGTGGCGTAGTCGCCCCGGCTGGCCCTGCGCTCGGTGACCACTGCGTCGAAGGGGGCCTCGACGGTGCAGCGCGACTCTCTCCAGCGGGCCTCTTCCAGGTCGGCCTGGTGAACGTTGAGCTCCGCCGCCAGGCGGTTGAACTCGGCGCTGCGCTGGTTGAACTGGTCCGAGGAGATGTTGCGCGACTTCACCAGCTTTTCGGCGTCCTTGAATCGTTGGCGGGCGTACTTGAAACGTGCTTGGGCGGCGGCCAGCGCCGCCTCCGCCCGCTGGCGGGCGATGACATAGGTGCTGCAGTCGAGGCGGGCCAGGAGATCGCCCGCCTCCACCTCGTCACCGGGGCGTCTCGAGATCTCCACCACCTTGCCGGCGATCTCCGCGCCGATGAGCGCGTCGTTGAGGCTCACCACGGTGGCCGGTGCTTCCCGGGCAGGGAAGAAGAGGAGCCTGCCCAGCGGAACCAGGGTCACCGGGACCGGTTCGCCCGCCTTGGACGAAAAGGGGGCCGGGGCCAGCAGCAGCAGCAGAAGGAGGGTCGTATGGCGGCTGATCATCTCGTCGTTGTTCGTATGACTGACCTGTTGCAACTATAGCGGCTCGATGCGGCGGAATATCCTCTCCATTTCACGTTCCGGGAAAGCCGGTGTCCGCTTCCTGGTGACGGGAATTTCCCTTGGTTGCCTGCAGCAGGGATAATAGCGGCGTCCGATTTCGAGGGGAGAGCAATGCGATACGCCGGAAATTCGAACAAGGTCGTGCTGCACCTGTTGCTGACAGGGGTGATGCTGTTTCTCGCCGCCTGTTCCTCCATGCAACACGCCAGCATGAACAAGAAGCTCCGGCTTCAGCTGCAGAGCTACGACCATGCGGTGCGCTGGGGCGACCTGGAGGAGATGTACGCCTTCGTCAAGCCGGATGGCGAACCCCTGCGGATACCGGAAGGGTTGGAGAATGTACGGGTCACCGCCTATGAGCCTCTCACCACCGTCACCGAGGAGCAGGACAAGCGGGTGCGGCGGCGGGTGAAGATCCAGTACCTCCACCGGGACCGCCAGGTGGTGAAGACGCTGATCGACGAGCAGCTCTGGGAGTACGACGACACAATGGAGCAGTGGTTCCGGACGAACCCGCCGCCGGAGTTCTCCAAATGAGGCGCGTGCCTTTCAGCGAACGGCCGGGCAGGCACGAGCGCCATTTCCGCCGGCGCATGCATCCCCTCTTTCCACGGCCGGTGAAGGAGTTCACCGACGACGACCTGCTGGAGGTGCAGCGGCTCGACCACGAGGAGCTGCTGGAGTTTCTCACCTCGCTGCGCAACCTCGTGAAGCGCGCGGTGGAGCTCAGGCCCAACGAGGAGACCCAGGTGGTGCTGGACCTCAAGGCGGAGCTGGAGAAGCACTACGAGGAGGCCTGCCGCCTGGCCGATGCCCAGGGAAACAACAAGGAGGCCATCTCCCGCCTCATCGAGGTGATCATGAACACCATCCGCAGGGCCGCCGCGGGCGATCCCCTGGCGGAGCAGGAACTGGCCCAAGAGGCGGAGGCGCGCCGGCTCCATTTCCGGCTGTTGGAGTCGCCGCTGGTGGCGGACCTGCTCCACCCGCAGACCCTCATCGAGCCCGACGAGCTGGCGGCGGTGCTGCTCACCGATCCGCAGGACCAGGTGGAGGCGGCGCTGGAGCTGTTCGACGACGAGCAGCTCGGACTGCTGCGGGAGGAGGCGCGTCGGCTGGTGGAAGAAGCCGGCGAGGCCGTGGGGGAAGAAGAGCGGGCACGCCTCTCCTGGCTGGAGGAGCGTGCCGTTGCCCGGAAGGAATCCGGCTGAGGCGTCAGACGCCGAGGTCGGGATTTTCCCTCACCAGGATGTCGTAGCCGCTCTCCCGCAGGGCCTCCATCTTCCCGGAGATGCTATGCTGGAACCCCTCGGGGACGGTTTCGGTGTCGGGGTTGCCGCGGTAGATCTCGTGCAGTGAGATCACCGGCTGCACCACGGAGGGGGCGGGATTGGTGCTGCGGTAGTGGAGGGTGCTGGTCTCGGAGGCCAGGTCCTCGCTGTTGATCTGCAGCTCGTAGGCGAAGTCGCCCGCCACCGCCAGATTGGCGATGAGGCCAAGCGCGGATAATGTGATCAGTGTTTTCATCTCTCTCTCCTCGTGACTGTGTGTTCGATCATCTGTGTGGAATGAGACCCGTCCGGCCATGCTTTCATTTCTTCCCGTGAACAGGAAACCTCAGCCATGAACTACAGGGACCTGCGTGATTTCCTCGCCCGGCTGGAGGCGCGGGGCGAACTGAAACGCATCCGGGCGGAGGTGGATCCGCACCTGGAGATGACCGAGATCAGCGACCGGGTGCTGCGCGCCGGCGGTCCTGCCCTGCTCTTCGAGAAGCCGAAAGGGCACCGCATCCCGGTGCTCACCAACCTCTTCGGAACGCCGCAGCGGGTGGCCCTGGGGATGGGCGAGGAGAACGTCACCGCCCTGCGCGAGGTGGGGCGGCTGCTGGCGGCGTTGAAGGAGCCCGATCCGCCCAAGGGAATGAAGGATGCCTGGGAGAAGCTTCCGCTCTACCGCAAGGTGCTGGACATGGCGCCGAAGGAGCGGCGCGGTGCCCCCTGCCAGGAGGTGGTGGTGGAGGGGGAAGCGGTGGACCTGGCCTCCCTCCCGGTGCAGACCTGCTGGCCGGAGGACGCCGGTCCCCTCATCACCTGGGGGTTGGTCATCACCCGGGGGCCGGAGAAGCCGCGCCAGAACCTCGGCATCTACCGCATGCAGGTGATCGGCCGCAACCGTGTCATCATGCGCTGGCTGGCCCACCGCGGCGGGGCGCTGGACTTCCGCGACTGGCAGGCCCGTCATCCCGGCGAACCCTTTCCCGTCTCGGTGGCCCTGGGCGCCGACCCCGCCACCATCCTGGCGGCGGTGACCCCGGTGCCCGACACCCTCTCGGAGTACGCCTTTGCCGGCCTGCTGCGCGGCTCGCGCACCGAGGTGACGAAGAGCCTGGGCAACGGCCTGCAGGTGCCCGCCTCCGCCGAGTTCGTGCTGGAGGGCGTCATCCACCCCGGCGATACCGCGCCCGAGGGTCCCTTCGGCGACCACACCGGCTACTACAACGAGGTGGAGGCGTTCCCGGTCTTCACCATCGAGCGCATCACCCATCGGCGCGAGCCCATCTACCACAGCACCTACACCGGCCGCCCGCCCGACGAGCCGGCCATCCTCGGCGTGGCCCTCAACGAGGTCTTCGTGCCCATCCTGCAGAAGCAGTTTCCCGAGATCACCGACTTCTACCTGCCGCCCGAGGGCTGCTCCTACCGGCTGGCGGTGGTGAGCATGAAGAAGCAGTACCCGGGACATGCCAAGCGGGTGATGTTCGGCGTCTGGTCCTTCCTGCGCCAGTTCATGTACACCAAGTTCGTCATCGTCACCGACGACGACGTCAACGTGCGCGACTGGAACGACGTCATCTGGGCCATCACCACCCGCATGGACCCGGCGCGCGACACCGTGCTGGTGGAGAACACCCCCATCGACTATCTCGATTTCGCCTCGCCGGTGTCGGGGCTGGGCTCCAAGATGGGGCTGGACGCCACCTCCAAGTGGCCGGGCGAGACCAGCCGAGAGTGGGGCCGCCCCATCACCCGCGATCCGGAAGTGGTGAGGCGGGTGGACGAGATGTGGAAGGAGCTGGGGCTCGATTGACGCGGAACAAGAAAGAGAACCGGCATACCTCCGTCTGCTGAAATCGCGGTTTTTCTCGACCCGTGGCATTGCATAGGCCCATGAATTCCGGGTTGTTGCCGGGCTGAGCTCCGTCCTACACTGCCTCCATGTCCGGACACCCGCCCCTCACCGCCGAGGAGATCGGCTGCCACCTGGACGATTTCCTCGAGGTGGAGTTCTCCTTCCTCCACACCGAGGAGATCGCCGCCGGCCTGGCGCGCCTGCCGCGTGACCGGCAGCAGTTCGTGCTGCAGTGGACCCGCCGTGTGGCCACCACCAACATCCAGATCGCCTACCAGTTTGCCCTGCGTGCCGAAAGGGCCCTCGAACGCATGGAGCCCGAGATGGTCTCCGCCTGGTGCCTTCAGGCCATGGACCGCTACGACAGCGAGGGGCTGCGCCCCGCCATGGAGGTCATCAAGGACCTGGAGGGCTACCTGGAGTCGGGCCACCTGCGCGCCAGCGCCGCCCTCTTCGAGGAGGTGGCGCCGGTGCTCCACTCCTTCGTCCAGGGGCTCAGCGGGCGCAGGCTGAAGCTGGAACGGGACGAGAAGAGCTGGACCGACGGCGAGATCCTCTACCTGCCGGAGATGGTGGCCCGCTTCGAGGCGCCCGAGGCCAACTTCCAGCTCTGCAAGGCCATGGCCACCCACCTCTGGGCCCAGACCCGCTACGGCACGCTCAACGTGGATCCCGCCAGCCTGGAGGACGATGCCCGCCGCTGGTTCCAGGTGCTGGAGACGCTGCGCCTGGACGGTCTCATCGCCCGCGAGCTGCCCGGCCTCCACCGCCAGATGACGGAGCTGGCGCGGCAACTGGGGGAGGCGGGCTGGCCGAAGGAGCTGGCGCGGCTGCAGGGGCAGCTGGTGGACGGCGGCGTGGAGGAGAGCCTGCGGCAGCTCGACGGGTTCGCGGGCCGGAAGCCGCCGCCCCTGCCGGCCTGGGCCGGCGGCATGGACCTGGAATCGGCCTGGGAGGCGCGCCGGCAGCGCCGGCTGCGTGACGAGGCGCGCTTCCGCGATGCCCTGCGGGTGATCGCCGAGGAGATGGCCGAAGGGGGGGAACCGCCCGAACGCTTCGAGCTGCGCGAGAAGACGGGGCACGATCCCGACCTGCCCGAGCTGGAGCTGGTCCACGCCGACCAGGTGGTGCCCGTGCCCGAGCAGGTGAAGCAGCTCATGACCTCCATCCAGCTCGACCTCACCGCCATTCCCGAGGAGTACCTGCGGCCGGCGGGGCCCGGCGAGTACGATCCGGCCCTGCTGCGCGATGAGCAGCCCGATCCCGACGACGTCTGGGCCGGCGCCTACCACGAGGAGGGCGCCTTCTTCTACGACGAGTGGGACTTCGGCCGCCAACACTACCGCAGGAACTGGTGTGTGCTGCGCGAGCACGAACTCAAGCCCGGCGATCCTGGCTTCTACGACCGCACCCTGCGCAAGTACCGCGGTCTGGTGAAGTCTCTGCACCGCATCTTCGAGGTGCTGCGCGGCGAGGATCGCGTGCTGCGCCGCCAGCCCCATGGCGAGGACGTGGACATCGACGCCTTCGTCGAGGCCTGGGGCGACGTGCACAGGGGCCTGGAGATGAGCGACCGGCTCTTCACCCGCATGCACAAGGACGAGCGCAACATCGCCGTGCTCTTCATGGTGGACATGTCGGGCTCCACCAAGGGGTGGATCAACGAGGCCGAGCGCGAGGCGCTGGTGCTGCTGGTGGAGTCGCTGCAGATCCTGGGCGACCGCTACGCCATCTACGGCTTCTCCGGCTGGGCGCGCAAGCGCTGCGAGGTGTACCGCATCAAGACCTTCGACCAGCCCACGAGCGACGAGGTGAAGGCGGCCATCGCCGGTATCGAGCCGCGCGACTACACCCGCATGGGCCCGCCCATCCGCCATTTCACGAGGCTGCTGTCCGAAGTGGAGGCGCGCACCAAGCTGCTGGTCACCCTCTCCGACGGCAAGCCCGACGACTACGACCACTACTACCGCGGCGAGTACGGTATCGAGGACACCCGCCAAGCGCTGTTCGAGGCGCGGGTGGCCGGCATCCACCCCTACTGCATCACCATCGACCGCGAGGGCGCCGACTACCTGCCGCATATGTACGGCAAGGCCAGCTACGTGGTGCTGGACGACGTGGCCAGGCTGCCCTTGAAGGTTTCCGACATCTATCGCAAGATCACCAGCTGACGTCCTGTTGCAAGGCGTCGCCTCCCTGCAGGGAGGCCCATACTAGAGAAACCACCAAGAGGGTTTCCACAACCGGAGGATGAAATGAAGAAAAGAGTCGTATTGGTTTCCGCGCTGCTTGCCGCATCCGCTCTCCAGGCGGCCCCCCAGGGGCCGGCTGCGCCGGGGTACGGCGCACCCCCCGCCCGTTCCGCACCGGCCCCGCGGCCGGCAGACGGTCCCGCCGCCGTGGCCAGTCGCGGCCTGGACAAGATGATGAGCTTCCTGCAGAACAGCGACGGTGACCTGCAGAAGCTGGGTGCCTTCCTCAACAAGGAGATCGCGCCCTACTTCGATTTCGCCTACATGGCGAAGTCCGCCGCCGGTGCGCTCTGGCAGCGCATGGACGAGCAGCAGCGCAGGCGCCTGGCCAACCGGATCAAGCAGCAGTTCCTGGCCACCATGGTGCAGCGGCTCGGTGACTACGACCGCCAGCAGGTGAGGGTGGTCTCCCAGCGGCTCTCCGCCGACGGGCGCACCGGCGTGGTGACGGCCGCCATCCGCGATCCGGGCGGTTACCCGGCACGCATGGACTTCCGCTTCTACCGGTCGAAGGACGGCTGGAAGGTGTTCGACGTGATGGCCAACGGCCAGAGCGCTGTGGTGCACTACCGGCGCCAGTTCCGGCAGGCGCTTTACCGTCCCCCTGCGCGGCGTGGCGGTCCCGTGGCCCGCACCGGCTACTGAGGGAGCAGCGATAGAAAAACAAAACGCCGCGGGTTGCGCGGCGTTTTTCGTTGTTAAGCGGTGTTGCTTTTTGATCAGCTCTTCACCACGTCCTTGAGCGCCTTGAGCGCGACCACCTTCACGGTGGTGGTGGCCGGCTTGGCGGGGATCTTCATGGGTTCGCCGGTGGCGGGGTTGCGGCCCATGCGGGATTTTCTTGCGGGTTTCTTCACGCGGCGGATCTTGACGCCCGTGTCGGGAATGGTGAACTCGCCGGAGCCGCGCTTCTTGATGTGGCGGGTGATGAGGTCGCCCAGGGAGGAGAAGACGGAGGCCACCTGTTTCTTGCTGAGGCCGGTCTCTTCGGCGATGGCGTTGATGACTTCGCTCTTGGTCTGCTTCTTGCCGATGGCGGGCAGCCTCTTGGGTGCGGGGGCTTTCTTCGCCGCCGTCTTCTTGGTGGTTTTCTTTACCATTGCATGCGCTCCTTTTGGGGTTTCACGGTGAATCCGAAAGCGAACTTATCATATTCTTTTTTTTTTTCTTGATTTTCTTGTTTAAATTTATTAATTTCAGCTGTATAATCATTGATAATGACCTGTTGTTCTTGAAGTCCCTTTACAAGAATTGGTATGAAATCAATATATC
>JALWGP010000101.1 GCA_027038775.1 Sedimenticola sp.
CTGGCCGCGGCCCAGGGCCGCAAGGAGGCCATCGAGAAGCTGGGCGAGGTGACCATCGCCCACAAGGCGGGCGAGGAGGGCAAGCTCTTCGGCTCCGTGGGCACCAGCGACATCGCCCGCGCCTGCGGCGAGGCCGGCGTGGAGGTGGAGAAGGCCGAGATCCGGCTGCCCGAGGGCCCCATGCGCACCACCGGCGAGTTCGAAGTGGTGCTGCACCTGCATCCCGACGTGAATGCCATCCTGAAGGTGATCGTCGTCGCCGAGGGGTGAGTTCGCGGGAACCTCCCGCAAGGTGCTCTGCCGTGGTCCCGGCGCAAGCCGGGGCGCCCAGGGAAGGCCGCTGCATGTTGTTGAAATGCAGCGGTTTTTCTTTTTCCAGGCAGCCGCTGGTTCTAACCGGGCCCGATTTTTTGTAATCTTCCCCCATGTCCTTCGACTCCCCCCTGCCCGAATACGAGGAGGCCGACGCCGGCGTCGACCGGCTGCGCGTGCCGCCCCACTCGGTACAGGCGGAGCAGGCGGTCATCGGCGGCCTGATGCTGGACAACGGAACCTGGGACCAGGTGGCCGACCGCGTGGGCAGCGAGGACTTCTACCGCCGCGAGCACCAGCTCATCTTCACCGCCATCGCCAACCTGGCCGAGGAGCAGAAGCCCTTCGACGTGGTGACCCTGGCCGAGGAGCTGGAGCGGCGCGAGGAGCTGGACGACGTGGGCGGGCTGCCCTATCTCGCCGCCCTGGCCGAGGACACCCCCAGTGCCGCCAACATCCGCGCCTACGCCGACATCGTGCGCGAGCACTCGGTGACCCGGCAGCTCATCCGCGTGGGCACCGAGATCGCCGAGAGCGGCTTCCGCCCCGAGGGGCGCAAGGTGGCCGAGCTGCTGGACGAGGCGGAGAACAAGGTGTTCCAGATCGCCGAGCAGCGCAACCGCGAGGGGGGCGGCTTCCAGAGCATCAAGGGGCTGCTGGCGCGCACCATCGACCGCATCGAGGAGCTCCACGCCAGCGACCAGCCCATCACCGGCGTGAGCAGCGGCTTCGACGACTTCGACCGCATGACCTCCGGGCTCCAGCCCTCGGACCTCATCATCGTGGCCGGGCGCCCCTCCATGGGCAAGACCACCTTCGCCATGAACATCGCCGAGAACGTGGCCATCCAGTCGGGCCTGCCGGTGGCGGTCTTCTCCATGGAGATGCCGGGCGAGGCGCTCACCATGCGCATGATGTCCTCCCTGGGGCGCATCGACGGCCACCGCATCCGCACCGGCAAGCTGGAAGATGATGAGTGGCCCCGGCTGACCTCGGCCATCAACCTCCTCAGCCAGGCGAAGCTCTTCATCGACGACACCCCGGCGCTGAGTCCCACGGACCTGCGCGCCCGGGCGCGGCGGCTGATGCGCGAGCAGGGCAGGCTGGGACTCATCGTCATCGACTACCTGCAGCTGATGCAGGCGCCCGGCGTGGCGGAGAACCGTACCAACGAGATCTCGGTGATCTCGCGCAGTCTCAAGGCGCTGGCCAAGGAGCTGGAGGTGCCGGTAATCGCGCTCTCCCAGCTCAACCGCAACCTGGAGCAGCGGCCCAACAAGCGGCCGGTGATGTCCGACCTGCGCGAGTCGGGTTCCATCGAGCAGGACGCCGACCTGGTGGTCTTCATCTACCGCGACGAGGTCTACAACGAGGAGAGCCCCGACAAGGGCATGGCCGAGATCATCATCGGCAAGCAGCGCAACGGTCCCATCGGTACCGTCAAGCTCACCTTCCTCGGCCAGTACACCAAGTTCGAGAACTACATCAACGAGGGGTATGGCGACCTGCATTGATCGTGGGTCGGATTTCGGTCCGGTGTGGTGCCTTGTAGCGGGGTCGTGGCAAGCGCCTTCCACCCGTCGAGGTTTCTGGCTTCGAACCGTCCACGTCGCGTTGAAGCCCGACGTACGGTAGGGGGTATCCGAGGCGTCTCATGTCTTTCGTTCCCACGATCGAAATCGACCTCTCCGCCCTGCGCCACAACCTCGCCGTGGTGCGGCGCCACGCGCCCGCCTGCCGGGTGATGGCGGTGATCAAGGCCGACGGTTACGGCCACGGCCTGCTCGAGGTGGCGCGGGCGCTGGAGGCGGTGGACGCCTTCGCCGTGGCGCGGGTGGACGAGGGGGTGCTGCTGCGCCGGGGCCGGCCCGGCGGGCGCATCGTGGTCCTCGCCGGCGCCCATGATGCCGCCGAGCTCGAGGCGGCCGCCGATGCCGAACTGGAGGTGGTGGTGCACCATCCCTGCCAGCTCGAGCTGCTGCGGGCCTTCTCCCCGAAACGGCCGCTGCGCTGCTGGCTCAAGCTCGACACCGGCATGCACCGCCTGGGCTTCCCGCCCTTCGAGTGCCGGCAACGGCTGGAGGAGCTGAAGGCGCTGCCCGCCGTGGCCGAGGTGGCCGGGGTGCTCACCCACCTGGCCAACGCCGACGATCTGGGCGACGACTATACCCGCGTCCAGCTCGAACGCTTCGAGCAGGCTACCGGGGAACTGGTGCTGCCGCGCTCCGTGGCCAACTCCGCCGCCATCCTCGGCTGGCCCGAGACCCACCTGGACTGGGTGCGGCCCGGCATCATGCTCTACGGCGCCTCGCCCTTCGCCGCCTCGCGCGAGGAGCTGCGCCCGGCGATGACCTTCACCGCCCGCATCGTTTCCATCAAGGAGGTGGAGAAGGGGGCGCCCATCGGCTACGGCGGGGACTGGACCGCGCCCGAGCGCATGCCGGTGGCGGCGGTGGCGGCGGGCTACGGCGACGGCTACCCGCGCGAGATGCCCTCGGGCACGCCGGTGCTGCTGCGCGGACGGCGCGTGCCCCTGGCAGGAAGGGTCTCCATGGACACCCTCACCCTGGACCTGCGCACCTGTCCGGAGGCGCAGGTGGGCGACGAGGTGGTGCTCTGGGGCCGGGACCTGCCGGCGGAGGAGATCGCCCGCGCCGCCGGCACCATTCCCTACACCCTCTTCTGCGGCATCACCGGCCGCGTGCGGCGCAGCTACGTTGATCCCTGAAGTGAAGCGAATCAAGACCCTCTACCAGTGCCGCGAATGCGGCGCCCGCTTTCCCAAGTGGGCAGGGCAGTGTGGCGACTGTGGCGCCTGGAACACGCTGGAGGAGGCGGTGGCGGAGAAGAAACCGGCCGCGCCCCGCTTCGCCGGCTACGCGGGTGACGGGGCGGCCGCCTCCATCCAGCCGCTGTCGCAGGTGGCGGCGGGGGAGGCCGAGCGTGCCGCCACCGGGCTGCCCGAGCTGGACCGGGTGCTGGGCGGCGGCCTGGTGCAGGGCTCGGTGGTGCTCATCGGCGGTGACCCCGGCGTGGGCAAGTCCACCCTGCTGATCCAGGCCCTGGCCAGCCTCTCCGACACCCTGTCGGCCCTCTACGTGAGCGGCGAGGAGTCGGCGGAACAGATCGCCCTGCGCGCCCGCCGCCTGGGGCTGCCGGCGGAGCGGCTGCAGCTCCTCACCGAGACCTGCGTAGAGCGCATCCTCGCCCTGGCGGAGAAGCACCGGCCCCGGGTGATGGTGATGGACTCCATCCAGACCTTCTACTCCGGGGAGCTCTCCTCGGCGCCCGGTTCCGTCTCCCAGGTGCGCGAGTCGGCGGCCCGGCTGGTGCGTTTCGCCAAGCAGACGGGCACCAGCCTCTTCCTGGTGGGGCACGTCACCAAGGAGGGGGCGCTGGCCGGCCCCCGGGTGCTGGAGCACATGGTGGACACGGTGCTCTACTTCGAGGGCGAGGCGGGCAGCCAGATCCGGCTGGTGCGCGCCATCAAGAACCGCTTCGGTGCCGTCAACGAGCTGGGCGTCTTCGCCATGACCGACAAGGGGCTGAAGGAGGTGAACAACCCCTCGGCCATCTTCCTCTCGCGCCACCAGGCGCAGGTGGCGGGAAGCGCCATCCTGGTCACCCGCGAGGGCACCCGGCCCCTGCTGGTGGAGGTGCAGGCGCTGGTGGACCAGAGCCCGCTGGGCAACCCCCGGCGCGTGGCCCTGGGGCTAGAGCAGAACCGCCTGGCCATGCTGCTGGCGGTGCTCCACCGCCACGGCGGCGTGGGCATGTACGACCAGGATGTCTTCCTCAACGTGGTGGGCGGCGTGCGCGTCACCGAGACCGCCGCCGACCTGCCGGTGTTGCTGGCGGTGCTCTCCAGCTTCCGCGACCGCCCCCTGCCGCAGGGGCTGGCCGCTTTCGGCGAGGTGGGACTGGCGGGCGAGATCCGTCCCGTGCCCAGCGGCGAAGAGCGGGTGCGCGAGGCGGCCAAGCACGGCTTCGACCGCATCCTGCTGCCCGCCGCCAACAAGCCGCGCAGGGCGGTGAAGGGGATCGAGGTGGTGCCGGTGCGGCGGCTCGACGAGGCGCTGCGCCTGGTGACGGAACCGCTATAATTCCCCGATCGTCATTCACCCGTACCCGCGAGGCTGCAGACCATGCCCAAGTACCGCTCCTACACCACCACCCACGGCCGCAACATGGCCGGCGCCCGCGCCCTGTGGCGGGCCACCGGCATGAAGGACGGTGACTTCGACAAGCCCATCATCGCCATCGCCAACTCCTTCACCCAGTTCGTGCCCGGCCACGTCCACCTGAAGGACATGGGCCAACTGGTGGCGGGCGCCATCGAGGCGGCCGGCGGGGTGGCCAAGGAGTTCAACACCATCGCCATCGACGACGGCATCGCCATGGGCCACGGCGGCATGCTCTACTCGCTGCCGTCGCGCGACCTCATCGCCGACTCGGTGGAGTACATGGTCAACGCCCACTGCGCC
>JALWGP010000102.1 GCA_027038775.1 Sedimenticola sp.
ATCTCGGGGGTGACCACGGGCGCGGGGGAGTAGGCGCCCATGCCGCCGGTGTTGGGGCCGGTGTCGCCCTCGCCGGCCGCCTTGTGGTCCTGGGAGGAGGCCATGGGCAGGATGTTGCGGCCGTCGGCCATGACGATGAAGCTCGCCTCCTCGCCGTTGAGGAACTCCTCGATCACCACCCGGTGACCCGCCTCGCCGAACCTGTTGCCGGCGAGCATGTCGCGCACCGTCTCCTCGGCGGTCTTCATGTCCTGGGCCAGGATCACCCCCTTGCCGGCGGCCAGGCCGTCGGCCTTGATGACGATGGGTGCCCCCATCTGGTGGAGGTAGGCGATGGCCTCGTCCACGTCGCTGAAGACGCCGTAGGCGGCGGTGGGGATCTGGTGGCGGGCGAGGAAGTCCTTGGTGAAAGCCTTGGAGCCCTCGAGCCGGGCGGCGCGCCGGCTGGGGCCGAAGCACTTGAGGCCGGCGGCGGTGAAGCTGTCCACCAGGCCATCCACCAGGGGCGCCTCGGGGCCGACGATGGTGAGGCCGATCTCCTTCTGCAGGGCGAAGGCCTTGAGCGCCTCCTTGTCGGTGGCGGAGATCTCCACGTTTTCCATTCCGGGTTCACGCGCGGTGCCGGCGTTGCCCGGTGCCACGTAGACCTTCTCCACCAGGGGCGACCGGGCCGCCTTCCAGGCCAGTGCGTGTTCCCGTCCGCCACCACCGATGATGAGAATGTTCATGTCGTTCTCTCCGTTCAATGCCGGAAATGCCGCATCCCGGTAAAGACCATGGCCATGCCGTGTTCGTCGGCGGCGGCGATCACCTCTTCGTCGCGCATCGAGCCGCCGGGCTGGATCACCGCGGCGATGCCGGCCTCGGCGGCGTTGTCGATGCCGTCGCGGAAGGGGAAGAAGGCGTCCGAGGCCATCACCGAGCCTTCCACCTCCAATCCTGCGTGCTCCGCCTTGATGGCCGCGATGCGCGCCGAGTTGACGCGGCTCATCTGGCCGGCGCCCACGCCGATGGTCATCCCGTTCTTACCATAGACGATGGCGTTGGACTTGACGAACTTGGCCACCCGCCAGGTGAAGAGCAGGTCCGCCATCTCCTCCTCCGTGGGGGCCCGTTTCGTGACCACCGTGAGCTCGTTGTAGAGGGCCAGGTCCGCGTCCTGCACCAGCAGGCCACCGTTGACCCGCTTGAAATCCAGGCGCTGTGCCGGGCTCTCGGGCCATTCGCCGCACTCGAGCAGGCGCACGTTCTTCTTCGCCGCCACCGCTTCGGCGGCTTCCGCGCTCACGCGGGGCGCGATGATCACCTCCACGAACTGCCGCTCCACGATAGCGGCGGCGGTCTCGCCGTCCAGCTCCCGGTTGAAGGCGATGATGCCGCCGAAGGCCGACTCGGGATCGGTGGCGTAGGCGCGGTCGTAGGCCTCCAGCAGGTTCCCGCCCAGGGCCACGCCGCAGGGGTTGGCGTGCTTGACGATGACGCAGGCGGGCCCCTCGTCGAACTGCTTCACGCACTCCAGGGCGGCGTCGGTGTCGGCGATGTTGTTGTAG
>JALWGP010000103.1 GCA_027038775.1 Sedimenticola sp.
CTACAATGCGGCGGTGCTGGTGGGACCGGACGGCCGGTTGCTGCTGCACCACCGCAAGGTGAACGAGCTGGATTTCGCCCGCCGGCTCTACAGCGTGGGGAGCGAGCTGGAGGTGTGCGACACCAGCCTGGGGCGGATCGGCCTGCTGGTGTGTGCGGACGCCAACGCGGTCGGGCAGGTGCTCTCCCGCGCCCTGGGCTACCTGGGGGCGGATGTGATCCTGCTCCCCAGCGCCTGGGCGGTGGCTCCGGAGCACGACATGGCGAAACAGCCCTACGGCGCGCTGTGGGAGAAGGCCTTCCGGCCGGTGGCTCGGGACTACCGCCTGTGGATGGTGGCCGTGAGCAGCGTGGGCCGGATCCGCACGGGCGAGTGGCAGGGCTGGAAAGTGATCGGCAGCTCGATGGCCGTCGATCCCCGGGGCCAGGTGGTGTACCGGGCGCGCGCCGGTGTGGACGCGGAGGAGGTCTTCCACCTGGAGCTGGAACTGGTGCCCCGACCGGCCTGGGGCACGGATTGGGAGAAGATTCTGACGTAGGAGGCACCTACCGGTGCTGAAAGGAGGCTGTAAGAAGGTCTTGATGTAAGAGGCGCCTCCTGGTGCCGAAGAACCAGGAGGCGTCGAGAACGGAATCCGGAGAAAACAACAGGAGCGGGAACGAAAGAATCGGGACCGGGAGATCCTTTCTGCAAGCGCAACAAAGATGTTCGGGAGCAGGCGCTCCCACGCAAAAACAAAAGGAGGTACTGTGCGAAGAAGATTCTGGTTTGGCTTTTTGCTAGCTCTATTGCTGGGCGGCAGTCCGGGCCGGAGCCAGCCGATTCAGCTTTATCCGGAGAATCCCCACTACTTCCTGTGGCGGGAGAAGCCGACGGTGCTGGTCACGTCCTGCGAGCACTACGGCAGCCTGATCAACCTGGACTTCGATTTCGAGAAGTACCTGAACCGCCTGCACGAGCTGGGGCTGAACCACACGCGCCTGTTCCTGGGCGACTACGTGGAGGCGCCGGACGACTTCTGCATTCACCTGAATCCCCTGGCGCCGGCGCCGGGGCGCTTCATCTGCCCCTGGGCGCGCAGCGACGTGCCCGGCTTCCGGCTGGGCGGCAACAAATTCGACCTGGACCGCTGGGACGAGGCGTACTTCCGCCGCTTGCACCGCTACTTCGACCTGGCTTCGCGGAACGGCATCGTGGTGGAGGCGGTGCTGTTCTTCGTGGGGCCGAACGCGCTGCACTCCCCGCTGCATCCCTCCAACAACGTGAACGGCACCACGCCCTTCTCCGACCAGAACGCCTACATGCGGCTGGACAACGGCAACCTGCTGGCCCGCCAGGAGGCTTACGTGCGCAAGCTGGTGCGCGAGCTGAACCGCTACGACAACGTGATCTTCAGCGTGGCCAACGAGCCCTGGTGGGGAAATCAGCAGCATCCCGGCTTCGTGAGTCCGCCGCCGCGGGAAACGAAGGAGTGGATCCAGCGCGTCTCGGAGTGGATCGTGGACGAGGAGAGCCGTTTGCCCAACCGGCACCTGATCTCCGTGGAC
>JALWGP010000104.1 GCA_027038775.1 Sedimenticola sp.
CCCTGATCCACCGGTTTGGTCATCTGGGCCGGGTGTCCGGGCCTTTGCAGCTACGCAGCGACAACGGCCTGGTGTTCACCTCCAGTCGCTACACAGCCACGGTCAGGGCTTATGGGCTGACCCAGGAGTTCATCACACCGTACAACCCGGAGCAGAATGGCATGATCGAACGGTTTATCCGTACCTTGAAAGAAGAGTGTATCTGGCATCATCACTTTGAATCGATCAGCCATGCACGGGAAGTGATCGGGCGTTGGATACGCCACTACAACACCGAGCGGCCGCACCAGGCGCTCGACTATCAGGTGCCTGCGCAGATTGCTGCGTAGGGTGTGCAAAAATCAGGGGGTCATTACAGCATCTGCATGCGCCAGGCATTTTCCAGGTGCGCAGCCAGGCTGTTGCGACTGAATCCGTGCAGGTCCTTCTCCAACAAGCTGTGCAGCTGCACCAGGGTCCAGGGATTGAGATACCGTGCACGGCGCGATTCATCGTGTTCCAGGCGCTCGGCAATGGCGGTGACGGCTGCGAGCGCATGTTCATATGCGCTCCAGAGCTCTCGCTCCTCCTTCTCCCAGTCCCGGGGGTTCTGGCCGAGGCGGTCACGCCGGTAACGCAGCCGGCGCAATTTTTCGCCCAGCAGGTTTCCCCACTGGCGATGCAGGTCGAACCAGCGGGCGGCCACACTGCGCGGCGTGCTGCGTCCGTGATGGGGTACAGTCCAGATTTTCTGCCGAAAGTGGTCGAGCCGTGTTTCATCCCAGTTGGTTTCGCCAAGCAGGTTACCCACCAGAAAGTGCAGGATACGGGCCTTGTGCGGCGGATTGAGATCGGCGCGCTCGAGCAGGCCGCCGGCTTGCCAAAGGCCTTGGCGAGCGAGGCGGATCTCGCGGTAGTAGTCACGGGCAAGGGACAGGAATTCCTCGACATGCTGGCTGCCCAGGTCACGGGTGAGTCGCTCGCGGCCCCGGACGGCGGATTCCGATCCGGCACCGTTGGCCAGCAGACGCAGGGCATAGGGGTCATGGGCCCGGCTGCGATCGAGGATGCGCTGCAGGAACAGTGCGGGAGCCCGGTCCTGCCAGGCCGGTCGGCTGCGGCGGTCGACAAGCCGCTCCAGAGCATCGAGGCCCTCCCACCAGTCGATATTGCGGCGGCGCAGGTTGCCTGCGGCAAGCCGCCATTTCGGCCAGCGCGCATCCAGGGCTGAAGGTGATACCCACAGGGTCTGGTCTTTTGGCGGACGGCGGTTGTCCTGATCTTCGTAGGGGGGAATGGTATCCAACGGGTCGCAAGTGTGGAAGAAATGGAGTGCCCCTTTGGCTGCCTTCAGGGCGTGCAGGGCACGGCGTCGTGCGGCCTTTTCCTCGGATGTTCCGGGGCGGTTGCTCTCCAGCCAGCGACGCAGGCATTTCGCAAGGCGGGCATCGTCCCAGTAATCACCACGTTTCATTGCCTTGTCGTTGAAATACCAGCGCAGGGGACGAAGCTGCAGGTTGGAAACGTGGCCGATGATGCGTGCCAGCGTTTCGGGTTCGAGATCGTGCTTCTTCATAAGCGGGGCGAGCACCTCGTCCCGCTGGAGATCATGGCGGATATTGTCGAGATACTCACGTCGGTGCCGGTTGCCTTCACGTTCACGAAGGGCGGCGATCAGCATCTCGCGCAGGGTGGCCCAGGCATCGGTAATGAGCTGCTTTTCTTCCGTTTCGACTTGCCTGCCGAGAGCACGCTTGAAGTCGTTCTTACGCGAGAGGGCAAACCACTCGGTATCCAGCAGGGCTGTGATGCGCTCGGGGGTCTGCAACAGAGCGTCGGCCTGCTCGTCCAGGGGGGTGAGGCTATCGAAGAATTCCGGGAGATTGCCTGCGAACCAGTCCGGCGGGCACTCGGCGAGTGGGGTGGTGTCGATTTCCACCTGCAAGCGGTTGTAGCCACGGCGTTTGAGGTAGCCATGCAATCGTCGAAGCTGCACCCCGTTGAGGTGCAGGCCGAGGTCTTCCCGCAAGATCAGATCGAGCAGTCGCCGGGCCATACGGTAGCGCTTCTTGTTGCGGGAGAGGTGGCGCCGCAGGGTCCTGGTGCGCTGGCTCCAGGTCATGCCGTCTCCATCGCGGGGCAGTGCTATGACCGCAGCAGTACAGGCCTCGGTGGAGGGATCCACGCCGAGTGGATAGTGAGCGAGATAAACTCCGGTGGTTATACCTCCAAGATCAATGGCAACCGGGGAGATCGTCTTCTGTCGAGTGCTCATCGTGATATCGAGGCTTCCTGCGTTTGTTCCATGAGACGTGGAGTCTACGATGCGTGTCCGCGCTGGATCTCGGCATCCTCATCCGGGGTTGGCATATGGAGTGTTCCAGCCATGGCGCCTCACCTCAATCCTTGCGGTCGTCCCACTTCTGCTCCATGGGTGTATGGTAACTGTAAAAACAAGGCGGATGTCCCGTAACAGAAGCATAAAAGCTGTGGTTCACCGCTCCCAGAGGATGTGCCGCTCCTCCAGGGGGACCCTGGCCTCGGGGTGGTGGGGAAGCACCCGCACCGTGTAGTGGTCGATGGGGCGCCGTGCCGGGATCGCACACTGGTAGATGTACCCGTTCACGGCACCCGCGAGGGGTTCGCCCCGTTCCAGCGGGTGCCGTTCGGGAGGCGCTCCCTCCTCGCCGTCGGCATAGAGCTCCACCGAGACCGCCCCGGGAGGAATGTCGTCCAGGTAGAGCTGTACGCTGAACCGGTGCTGCCCGTCGCCGGTGCGGCGTTCCACCTCCCCGAAATGGATACCGCTCCAGTGCCGGCGCACGAGCCTTCTCCACTCGCCGATCTCCCGCGCCAGTTCTGCGCCCCGCGCGATCCGCCCGCGGTAGGCTCCGGCCATGGGCAGGTAGTAGTTCTCGGTGTACTCGCGGACCATGCGGTTGCTGGAGAAGCACGGCGTCAGCCTGGCCATGCTGGCCCGCATCTTCTCCACCCAGCCGCGCGGGATGCCGTGGTGGTCCCGCTGGTAGAAGAGGGGGATGATCTCCTGTTCGAGAAGATCGTAGAGCGCGGCGGCCTCCGCAGCGTCCCAGGCCGGGTCGGCATCGTGTTCCCTGCCGTCGCCGAGCGCCCATCCCACCTCGGGGGACCAGGCCTCGGCCCACCAGCCGTCGAGCTCGGAGAGGTTGAGGCCGCCGTTCACCAGCACCTTCATCCCGCTGGTGCCACACGCCTCCCAGGGACGGCGGGGCGTGTTGATCCACAGGTCCACTCCCTGCACCAGCTGCTCCGCCGACAGCAGGTCGTAGTCGACGATGAACACCACCTTCTTCTGCAGCCGGTGGCGGCGGATGAAGGTGATCCACTCCCGGATCAGCCGCTGGCCCTCGCGGTCCCGGGGATGGGCCTTGCCGGCGATGACCAGCTGCACCGGGAACTGGGGGCGGTTGAGGAGGGCGAGCAGGCGTTCCGGATCCTGCAGCAGCAGGTTGGGGCGCTTGTAGGTGACGAAACGACGGGCGAAGCCGAGGGTGAGGGCGTTGGGATCCAGCTCCACCGGCTCGGCCTCCCCGTCGGCGGTGCAGATGCGCTGCTCCGCCAGCCAGGTCACCAGCTGCTGGCGGTTGCGGGTGCGCATCTCCCACAGCTCGGCCGCCGCCATGGCGCGAACCGACGCCCCCATCTCGCCGAGGTCGCCGCGCCAGCGCTCCTTGCCGCAGATCCGGGTCCAGAGCCGGTCCGACTCGTCCGAGTCCCAGGTGGAGGTGTGCACGCCGTTGGTGACGTGCCCCACCGGCACCTCCTCCACCGGCCAGCGGGGGAACAGGGGCTGGAAGAGGCGCCTGCTCACCTCCCCGTGCAGGCGGCTCACGCCGTTGACCGCGCCGCTTCCGCGCATCGCCAGCCAGGCCATCTGGAACGGGGTGCCGGCGGGCGCGCCCGGTGCGCGGCCGAGCAGCAGGAAGGTGTCGAAGGAGATGCCGAGTTCGGCCACGTAGGGTGCGAGGTAGCGTTCCAGCAGCGGGATCTCGAAGCGGTCGAAGCCCGCTTCCACCGGCGTGTGGGTGGTGAAGAGGTTGCCGGCACGGGTGGCGGTGAGCGCGGTGGAGAAGGAGACCTGTTGCGCCAGCTGGAACCGCCGCGCCCGCTCCAGCACCACCAGGGCGGCGTGCCCCTCGTTGATGTGGCAGATCTCCACCTCGATGCCCAGCGCCTGCAGGGCGGCGTATCCACCGATGCCCAGCACCATCTCCTGCTGCAGCCGCATCTCCGCGCCGCCACCATAGAGTTCGCTGGTGATGCCCCGGTCGGCGGGCGCGTTGAGCGGGTGGTTGCTGTCGAGCAGGTAGAGCATCACCCGTCCCACCCGGACCTCCCAGACCCGCAGCAGCAGCTCCCTCCCGGGGAACCGCAGGGCGATCTGGAGCCATTCGCCGGTGCCGTTGCGCGCCGGCCTCACCGGCATCTGGCTGGGGTCGTTGTAGGGGTAGAAGGCGAGCTGCCGGCCCTCGGCGTCCAGCCCCTGCCGGAAATACCCCTGCTGGTAGAGCAGGCCCACTCCCACCAGGGGGATCCCCAGCTCGCTGGCGGTCTTCAGGTGGTCTCCGGCCAGCACGCCCAGCCCCCCGGAATAGATGGGCAGGGCCTCGCTGATCCCGAACTCCATGCTGAAGTAGGCCACCGTCTTCAGCTTCTCCTCGTATCCCCGCTCCTGGAACCAGCCGGGGCGCTGCGCCGCTGCCTCCTGTTCCTCGCGCAGCGTCTGCAGCAGTTCCAGGAAGCTCCTGTCCCCGGCCAGCCTGTTCAGGTGGTGGGTGCTCACCATCTGCAGGATCAGCCAGGGATTCTGGGTTCGGTGCCACAGTTCCGCGTCGATGCGCCGCCACAGCTCGTCGGCCACGTGGCTCCAGGACCACCGCAGGTCCAGGGCCAGCTCGCGCAGCTCCTCCAGTGCCTCGGGCAGATCGGGACGCAGGACGTCGTAGGTGGTGTCCATCAGTACCGTGAAGGGGAGGGCGGGGTGATGAGGGAACCGGTGAGACGCACGGTGTGGCGTGCCACCATCCGGGCCTCGTCGGCGGGAATCACCCACACCGAGGGCACCGCGTGTTTCGGGCTGATGCGTCCGCGCCCGGCCACATTGGCCTCGTTGTCGAGCTTCAGCCCCAGCCAGCTGCCCAGGTCGCAGAGCCGTTGCCGGATGCGGGGCGCGTTCTCGCCGATGCCGGCGGTGAAGACCAGGGCATCCAGCCCGCCGAGCGCGGCGGCCAGCGAACCGATGGCCCGGTGCACCTGGTGGATGAACAGGTCCACCGCCAGCCGCGCCGCCGGCTGGTGGCTGGCGAGCAGGGTGCGCATGTCGCCACTGGTGCCGGAGAGTCCCAGCAGCCCCGACTCGAAATGGAGTTCGCGGTCGATGGTCTCCGCATCACAGCCCTGCTGCAGGAGGTAGACCACGGCACCGGGATCCAGCGTACCGCAACCTGTGGCTCCCGGCACGCCGTCGAGGGGAGAGAAGCTGGTGGTGGTGGCGACGCTGCGGCGGCCATGCATGGCGCACAGGCTGACACCGCTGCCCAGCCGGGCCACCACGATGCGGCCATCTGCCGCCTTGCCCATGTAGTCGGGCAACGCCTCTGCGATGGACTCGTAGCAGAGCCCGTGAAACCCGTAGCGCCGGACCCCCATGTCCTGCCAGCGGTGGGGAATGGCGAAGTAGCGTTCCACCAGCGGCATGTCGTGGTGGAATGCGGTATCGAAACAGGCCACCTGGGGTATGGCGGGAAGCTGGCGGGAGAGGGCGCGGATCACGGCCAGGTTGTGGGGCATGTGCAGGGGCGCCAGCGGCACCAGGGCCTCCAGCTGGCGCAGGGTGCTGGCATTGAGCAGCACCGGCCGGCTGAAGAGGTCCCCGCCGTGGATCACCCGGTGGCCGGCGGCGGCGATCTCCGGACGGTAGGGGTGCTGTTCCAGCCAGCGCAGCAGTTCCGAGAGCGCCGCGTCGTGACTGGCGCTCTCCACCCGCCAGTTGCCGGTGTTGTCGTCGGGACAGTGGTCCAGCACGAAGCGGGCATCCGGCCCGATCTCCCGGATGGCGCCCCGGAACAGCGGTGCGCCGAGGTGCTCGTGGGCCTCGTAGAGCGCGAACTCCAGGGCGGTGGGGCTGGCATCGAGGGTGATGACCAGGGGCGAACCCGTTGCCGTCGGTGCCTGCCTGCTCATTCCCTGGCCCGGATCACCATCACGTCACAGGGAGCGGCATGTACCACGCCCGCCGCAGTGGATCCCAGCAGGGAGAAGATCCCCCGGTGAGCATGGCTGGACATCACGATCAGGTCCACTTCCCGGCTGGCGGCGAAATCGCTGATCTCGTGCTTTGCCGAAGAACTGCTCATCCTCGACACCAGCTCCACCTCCCCCAGCTCCATGGAGGAGGCCAGCTCTTTCAGCATGGTATCGGCACGCTCAGCCAGGTAACGCTCAGGATCCCGGTCTTCCGGCGGGATCCAGTCGTTGGGAATCTCTTCCGGGAAATAGTCGATGACGTGAAGCAGCGTCAGTTTCGCGCCGTAGTGGTCGGCGAGCTCCCTGGCACGTTCGATGGCCCTGCGGCAGTGGGCGGAAAAATCGGTGGGGCAGAGAATGTGACGGTAGTTTTCCATGGTCCTTTCCCCCTTCACAGGTCGATGTGGTCATTGGTCTGCGGCATGAGGACGCGCGCGTTCTTCCCCAGCCGGCGTGCGAAGGCCGTCATGGCCTCCTCCTCGCCGTGCACCAGCACGGTCAACCCCGGGTCGCCGGTCTGCCGGTACCAGCGGTACAGCTCGTCGCAGTCGGCGTGGGCGGAAAACCCGCCGATGGTGTAGATGTCCGCCGCCACCGGGATCTCTTCTCCGAATATCTTCACGGACTTCGCACCGTCGATGATCCGGCGGGCGAGGGTGCCCCTGGCCGCGTAGCCCACGAACACCACACTGGACTCCGGGCGCCACAGGTTGTGCTTCAGGTGATGCCGTATGCGACCCCCGGTACACATGCCGGAACCGGCCATGATCACCGCGCCGCCGTGGACCTGGTTCAAGGCCATGGACTCGGCCGTCTCCCGGGTGAAGTGCAGCCCGGGCAGCCAGAAGGGGTCCTGGCCGTTTTTGAACAGGGTGAAGGTCTCCCCGTCGAAACACTCGGGATGCCGCCGGAAGATCTCGGTGGCGGAGATGGCCATGGGGGAGTCCAGGAACACCTGCATGGAGGCGGGGAGAACGCCCTGTTCCACCCCCTCGCGCAGGTAGAAGAGAATCTCCTGGGCACGCTCCAGTGCGAAGGTGGGAATGATCACGTTGCCGCCCTTGCGGAAGGTGTCGAGCACAGCCAGGTAGAGCTCGTCGATGGAGGGTTGGAGCGCCTTGTGCCGCCGGTTTCCATAGGTGGTCTCCATCACCACGGTATCGGCGTGGGGGGGCGTGACGGGATTCCGCAGGATCACGCGGTCGCTGTATCCCAGGTCGCCGGAAAAGAGCAGCCTGTGGGAACGCCCCTCCTCTTCGAGCTCCAGCAGGATGCTGGCCGACCCCAGGATGTGGCCGGCATCGAAAAAGGTGGCGTGGATCCCCTCCGCCAGCCGGATCCGCCGGTTGTATTCGGCGGTGCCGTCGAAATAGTCCATGGTGTCGAGGACATCCAGCACCGTGTAGAGCGGCTCCACGGCCGGCTTGCGCCGGCGGCCGTGACGCGCCACCTTGCGTGACTGCCACTCCGCCTCCTTCTCCTGCAGGCTGGCGGCGTCGAGCAGCACCAGCTTGGCCAGTTCATGGGTGGCCGCCGTGGTGATGATCCGTCCCCGGAATCCCTGTTTTACCAGCAGGGGCAGGCGCCCGCAGTGATCCAGGTGGGCATGGGTCAGGAGCAGCAGATCGATGGTGGCCGGGTCGAAACCGAAGGGGCGCCGGTTCTCCTCGTCCAGCTCGTGACCGCCCTGGTACATGCCACAATCCACCAGGATCCGTCTGCCACCGCATTCGACAAGGTGACAGGAGCCGGTAACCTCGCGGTCCGCGCCGTGAAAAGAGAGATTCATGAACCTGTTTTCACCTCCAGGAGTCTTCTGGAGACTAATGGATTTCGGAAGGGAGAGCCAACTCTTGACGTTCCCGGGGTTTCGAAGTCCCAGGCCAATTGCGCATAATACATAAAGTGGCAATCTGATTTTTTGCTCGAATTTACTTTCTCAAGTGCCCTCCGTTTCTGGACATTAAACCCGGTCTTTACTTTCCGGGCGGGTGTCAATGTGAAACATGTCCGTCGATGATATTACTTTTCCCGGAGCCATCCAAGTTCGGCACCCTGAACCGCTCTTTACTTTCGACCGGGCAGGGTGCCCCGGCCGGGTGCGGAGGGCTCTCACATAATCGAAGCCGCAGTCGTCGCCTTCCGGCTCCTCCGCTCCGGCCGCTTCGGGGCCGTGGTTCTTCCCAAGGCCGTGCGGCGGCCTTCCGCGCACCCCTGCGCCTTCCCCGTCTCCAGCCGCCTCATGCGCGATCTGCGGCCGCAGCTTCGACAGGGCCAGGAGAGGGCTTGCAGGGGGGGACGTCGGCAGGGCAGAGGCCGTGGCTTCCGTCGCCCCTGCTGGGCTGGGGCGACTCGTCCGAACCCTGATCGGGCTCCCCAAGCCGTTCCATGCGCTCCCACTCGCTGGCATCCAGTTCGAGGAGCACGGCATCGTACAGCTCGATGATCCGCCACATGCGGCGCTCGAACTCGCGGACCTCCCCTTGGTGTTCCATAAGCCGGGCCGCCAGGTCCTTGCGGCCGATGGCTGTCAGCTCTGCCATGGTCCGCTCGAAGTCGCTCCATAGGGGCACGTCAAAGGGTTCCAAGCTAAGCATCTGATTTCCTCCAGTTTTTCAGTTGTTCCGGCACTTCCTGCGGCGTCTTTGCCTGATCGGCCAACGCCCTCCATTTCCGCGATTCCGCCCGGTAGCTCGCCAATTCCTGGCGGGTGAAGAACATCCCCATCACCTCCCCAGGGCTCAGGGGGGAATCGAAATAGGCCGGCGGCAGGATGCCCTCCGGCGTGATCCGCCACCGGTCCCAGGCTTCCCAGGGCATGTACCCCGCCCGCATGGCCAGGAGAAGCCTGGCCCATTCCGGGGGGTTCCCGTTCCGCTTCCAGCGGTAGAAGGTGACCAGGCTCACCCCCAGGAAGGCCGCCGCCTGGCGGTTGTCCAGGCGGGCCGCCCGCTGCAGTTCCCGAAGGGTGTTCAGTTCCTCCGGCAAGTAGCTGTTCCGATACCATCCATCCATTGTTCACCTCATGAGTCCACCCCAGTGGATCAAGTGCCCGTGTTACAGGTACCGGGCACGAACTCGAACCGGGCCCAGGACCAGCCCAGGCCGACCTTCACCAGCCGCCAGGGGGAGGGCAGATGCTCCCCGGTGGCCCGCGACATCCAGCCCCCGCCGGGTGCCCTGGCGGGCCGGTCCTCGATGCTGAAGTGTTCCTTGACCCACTGCGGGGCCATCCACCAGGCCCGCTCCAGCCTGGCCCGCAGGGAAAGCCCGCCGCTGCCGCACAACCTGGCGCCCTTGGGGAAGCCGTGGCCGCTGTCGCCCTTGCTGGCGTACTTCGCCAGGTAGCCCACCGGGGACCTGGCCCACTCGATCCGGGTCCAGCCGTGGGGCCACCAGCCCCGTTTGTCGGGTTTCGGGAGGGTGAGGCCCCTGGGGAGCCAGATCAGCAGGTGATAGTGGGGTCTTCCGGCCTTGGTGTTCTCCAGGACCCAGACATAGCGGAAGGGGTGACCGCGGCGGCGCAGATACTCGCGAATGGCCTTGATGCACTGGGTCACATGCCGCGGGTCCCACTGGGCTTCCGGTCGGTAAGTGAGCGTCAGCATTGCAGTTTTCCACCTGAAACCGCCCCGCTGGACGTCCTCCTGCATGAGGCGGGCGGAAGTGATGACGCTACGCCGCATCCGCTTGATCCTGGCCTCTTGCCGGTGGACGGTGACCTGCTGCGTGTCACTTGTTTCAGTAGAGACAAGCCCAGGGGCTGCCGCCCCTTCGTGGGCGGGATTTCCGGCCTGGCCGCGACCTGGCGGCCGGGTCTCGGGCGCGCCTCCTCGCGTCGGCGCATCCCGAGGCCCGGCTGCGGGGTTGCCAGCGGAGGGGGAAGACGGCGACCCATGTCGGGGGTTCGGGTCACCGGGCATCTGGTCGCACCTTTTGCGCGACCAGCAAATGCTTTAGACTTAGCTTTGCTGATCCTGTCATAGCGCGTTGCCAATCATTCGCAGCAAATCCAGATCAGCCACCGCCCGGGGGTGTTGGCGCACCCGCCGGGCTTCTTCTTTTCCCGTTCCCATCCGGCGTTGGGGTTCCTTTTATCCGGCATCCACCCACAGAACGCCCACCGTTGGCGCGGTGAGGCCCTCTGTGGTCATCCCTGATACCCGCCTGGGGAGCCTATCCCCCAGGCCAATTGCGCATAATACATATTATGTTAAATAGCCTTTACGAAGGGAGACGCCCCACGACAGGCAGATTCGACACCCTCTCACCCGCGAAATGCTGGGGGGGCGCGCTCCCTGCCCCGAAGATGTCACGCCTCACACTGCGGTGCAACTCCACTTCCGGGTAGAATCGGAGGTCCGTGAACACCGTTTCCGACAAGCTGGGATTGTGGGAAGCCGTTGCCCTGGCCGTGGGCAGCATGATCGGCGCCAGCATCTTTTCCATTTTCGGTCTGGGCGCCCAGATCGCCGGTCACGATCTTCCCCTGGTCTTCGTGCTCTCCGGCCTGCTCGCCTTCCTGGTGGCCTACTCCTACGCCCACCTGGGTGCCCGCATCGTCTCCAACGCCGGGCCCATGGAGTTCATCCTGCGCGGCATGGGCGACGGCGTGGTCACAGGCGCGCTCAGCATCCTCACCTGGCTCACCTACGTGGTCTCCATCGCCCTCTTCGCCAAGGGGTTCACCGGCTACTTCCTGCCCCTGGTGGGCCTGGGCGACACCCCGGTGAACAGGGCGCTGACCGAGGCCGGGCTCATCGGCTTCTTCACCGCGCTCAACTTCTTCGGATCGAGAACCGTCGGCCGGGCCGAGTTCGTCATCGTGCTGGTCAAGGTGGCGGTGCTCGGTCTGTTCGTGGCGCTGGGCATCTGGAGCGTGCGGCCGGAATGGATCCGCCCCTCCTTTGAGGCTGCCCAGGGACCGAGGCTGCTGGACGCCACCGCCGTCTTCTTCCTTTCCTACATGGGGTTCGGTCTGATCACCAACGCCTCGGAGAACATCCGGGACGCCCGGCGCAACGTGTCCCGCGCCATCTATCTGAGCATCGCCATCGTCACCCTGATCTATATCTCGGTGGCCGTGGTGGCGGTGGGCAACCTGCCCCTGGAGGAGCTGGAACGGGCCCGCGACTTTGCCCTGGCCGAGGCCTCCCGTCCCTTTCTCGGCCATTTCGGGTACGTACTGGTCTCCGTGGGCGCCCTCTTCTCCATCGCCTCGGCCATGAACGCCACCCTCTATGGCGGGGCCAACATCGCCTACGCACTGGCACGCAAGGGCGAGCTGCCCGGGGTCTTCGAGCGCAAGAGCTGGTTCAGTGCACCGGAGGGGCTCTACATCACCTCGGGGCTCGGGCTGCTCTTCGCCCTGCTGTTCAACCTCAACGGCATCGCTTCCATCACCAGCGCCGTCTACATGGTGATCTATCTCTTCGTCATCTGGTCCCACTACCGGCTGGCCGGGAAGTACGGCGGCAACCGGCCCTTCCTGCTCTTCGCCCTGGTGGCGGTGATGGTGATCTTCGGCGTGCTGCTCCACTACCAGTGGCAGACCAACCGCATGGCCTTTCACGCCACCTGGATCACTTTCCTTACGACCCTGGGGGTGGAGCTGATCTATCGCCGGATCACCCGCCGGACTCTGAGCCGACGGCTTACTGCTTCTTCCTGAAAAAGATCCGTCGTTTGCTGAATACCAGCTCTGCCAGCGCCACGGTGAGGTAGAAGATTCCGATCCAGGCCAAGCTGCGGGGGCTCTCCCGCCACAACCAGCCCAGCAGGGTGAGCCAGGAGGCCAGGGTGAGCACCATGGCCACCAGCGGTAGTGCCCCGGCCACACCAATCTGCTGCCGCAGTCGCCAGGCGGAGAGGTTGATGGCGAAGAAGATGAGCAGGAAGGTGGAGCTGGAGAAGGAGGAGATGATCGTCAGGTCCGCGAGGTTGACGAACAGCAGGGTCACCGAGGTGATGATCAGCAGGCTGGCCCAGGGAATGTGGTTCTGCCGTCGCCGCAGGGAAAAGACCGCCGGCAGGCTCCTCTCGCGGGCCATCTCCACGCCCAGTCGCGCCGTGCCGAAGAGCGTGGCGTTGATGGCCGAGGCGGTGGAAAAGAGCGCCGCCACGGCGATGAGCACGAACCCCGCCTGCCCCAGGAAGGGCCGGGCCGCCTCGGCCAGCGCGTATTCGCCGTACCTGCGGATCTCCTCCGGCGCCAGATTGCCCACGGCCACCAGGGAGACCAGCACGTAGATGGCGATGGTGATCGAGATCGAGACGAGGATGCCCCTGCGCAGGTTGTGCCCCGGATCTTCCATCTCGTTCACTGAGTTGGGAATCAGCTCGAACCCCTCGTAGGCGACGAAGATCAGCGCCGCACCGGCGGCCACTCCCGCCACCCCCTTGTCGAACAGGGGCAGCAGGCGGCCGGGTTCCACGGTATGCAGGCCGATCACGGCGAAAAGTCCGAGAATCAGCACCTTGGCGGTGACAATGAGGAGTTCGGCAAGGCCGGTTTCTTTCACGCCGTAGAGGTTGATGGCCAGGAACACCAACAGCACCAGGGACTCGAGCAGGTGGTGCATGGCGGCATTGTCCTCGCTGCCGAGCAGGGCGGCACCGTAGACCCCGAAGGTGTAAGCGTAGAGCCCCATGGTTCCGATGTAGCCCACCAACAGCAGCCAGCCGCCCAGGCCGGCCACGGTGGGGGAACGAAAGGCCATCTCCAGGTAGGTGAAGCTGCCGCCGTCAGAGCGGAACGCCAGCCCCAGCGCGGCGTAGGAGAACCCGGTGAGCAGCGCGATAAGGCCGCCCAGGGCAAAGGCCAGGGGCGCCGCATGGCCCGCCTGCCCGATGGCCAGCCCCAGCACCGAGAAGATACCGCCACCAACCATGGCGCCCACGCCCATGGCGACCACCTCCTTGAATCCCAACTTTCCGTTGCGGTCTTTGTTTACCGGGTTCACTGGCTTTGCTCCCCTTACGCCGGCCGAATCGCCGGGAAACCGGGACCGGATCTGATCTGGCTCAATAGCCGGCTTGCATTTTTTTCCACCGCCGCCATCTAAGAGGACTAAAGTGGTTGATGCATCGGCGCACCGGCCACTGCCTCCAAGTCCCCCGGGCAGCAAGGGGTTTGTAACATAGCGGCTGAAAACTTCCATGACCAGAATCGCCTCACTCCCCTCCCTGGAAGATGAAGCCCGTGAAATGCTTCATATCCTCGAACTCCACTGGCACAGGCGCTATTGCCCGGAAGAGATCCGCGGCAAGCTCAAGGAGCTGCTCCTCCAACTGAAACGGACCCTGGCAAGGGAAAGTGCCGACGCCCGCTTCGTGGTCTCCACCTTCCGCCGGCTGCTCCGCAACGAGGCGCTGGAGGAGGAGCTGGAGCTGGCCAACCAGGTGCTGAAGCGGATGGTGGCCGAGCTGAGCGTGGTGGTGGTCAGCATCCTTCCCTTCGCCTTCGTCACCCTGCCGGGTGTCCTTGCCCTGGCCAACCACTTCGGCATCGAGCTGCTGCCTTCCGAGGGAGACAGCAGGCACCCGGGAGATAAAAGGGAGGACGCCAACGGCAGATCCCGATTGGAGGCCCGCTGACACCACGCTTTCCAGTCAAGGAGGAAACCACGCGGCCATGCCCAGAACCACCGACGACTACGCCGGCCAGCCCGTCGCCAGGACGCTGGACGAGCTGCGCACCGACCCGGATGCCGGCCTCGGCCAGGCCGAGGCGGAAACGCGCCTCGAACGGTACGGGCCCAACGCCATCGAGGAGAAGCAGGAGCCCCTCTGGCACCGTATCTTCCGCCGATTCTGGGGGCCCATCCCCTGGATGATCGAGGTGGCCGCCCTCCTCTCGGCGGTGGTCCACAAGTGGGAGGACTTCGCCATCATCGTCACCATGCTGCTGGTGAACGCGGGACTGGACTTTCTCCAGGAGCACCGCGCCCTCAACGCCCTGCAGGCGCTCAGGCAGCGTATGGCCCGCGAGGTGATCGTATTGCGTGACGGCCGGTACCGGCGGCTGCCCGCGCGCGAACTGGTGCCCGGCGACATCATCAAGCTGAAGATCGGCGACATCGTGCCCGCCGATGTGCAGCTGCTCGACGGCGACTACCTCTCCATCGACCAGTCCATGCTGACGGGCGAATCCCTCCCCGTTTCCCGCCGCAGGGACGAGGTCGCCTACGCCAACACCGTGGTCAGGCAGGGCGAGATGCGCGCCGTGGTGGTCAACACCGGGCCGTGCACCCGTTTCCAGTCGGTGGTCTCCCTGGTCAACCGGGCCAGCCTGGAGGAGCGCAGCCACTTCCAGAAGATGATCATCTCCATCGGCAACTTTCTCATCCTGGTCACCATCGTGCTGGTGTTGCTCATCGTCATGGTGGCCCTTTTCCGCCACGAACCCTTCCTGGAGATCGCCCGCTTTGCCATGGTGCTCACCGTGGCCGCCATCCCGGTGGCCCTGCCCGCGGTCCTCTCGGTGACCATGGCGGTGGGCGCCATGAACCTGGCCAAGCGCCGGGCCATCGTGTCGAAGCTCACCGCCATCGAGGAGCTGGCGGGAGTGGACATCTTCTGTTCCGACAAGACCGGCACCCTCACCCGGAACGAGATGCAGGTGGCCGAACCCGTGGTGTTCGACGGCCACACCGAAGAGGCGCTCTTCCTGGCCGCCGTGCTCGCCTCCCGCGAGGAGAACCACGATCCCATCGAGACCCCCCTCTTCCACTACCTGCAGGATCACTTTCCCGGCGTCGACTGGAAGGGGTGGCAGCTCCTGGAG
>JALWGP010000105.1 GCA_027038775.1 Sedimenticola sp.
GGGCAGGGCGGGACTCGGCAGGTTCTGGGAGGGCGACCACCGTTGGACGCCCCGCTCTTCCACCGGTGCGAACTGCCCCTGGGCGTGCCGGCCGGCCTGCTCTCCCTCCACCGGGCGGTAGACGCCCTCGGCGATCGCGCTTTCTGCCCAGAGACCGGACGCGATCAGCAGCAGGCCCAGTGTCCGGGCCGGCCGTTCCGGTTTGCCTGTGGTCATGTTCCATCCTCCCTTGCGTCCGCCACCCACCGGCGGATCCCGTGTTGGTGTTCTCTATCGGTTGGCCCCCGCCGGGGGCTTCCTCTGCACAATCCTGCTATAAATGATCCCTTTTTTGAAGCCCTCTCCTGGAAGGATCGCCGGCATGCAGTTACCTCCTCTGACCAATGGCTGGGTTCTCCGGCGCTACCAGCGGTTCTTCGCCGACGTGGAACTGGAGGACGGCAGCCGGGTGGTGGCCCACGTGCCCAACACCGGGCGCATGACCGGCTGCTGGGCACCGGGCGCACCGGTCCAGCTCAGCCACAGTGACAACCCCCGCCGCAAGCTGGCCTGGACCCTGGAACGGGTGGACATGGGCGCGGGCTGGATCGGGGTGAACACCCACCGGGTGAACGCGGTGGTGGAAGAGGGACTGCGCGAGGGGAGGGTGCCGGCGTTGGCCGGTTACCGCCGCCTGCAGCGGGAGGTGACACCCAAGGCCATTCCCGGCACCAGCCGGTTGGACCTGCTCCTGGAGGAAGGGCCGGGCAAGCCGGCCTGGGTGGAGGTGAAGAACACCACCCTGCTCGTCGGGGATGCGCTCTGTTTTCCCGATGCGGTGACGGCCAGGGGACAGAAACACCTGGCGGAGCTGGCGCGGCTGCGGGAGGTGGGATACCGTGCGGTGATTCTCTATGCCCTGAACCGTCCCGAGGGTTCCCGCTTCCGGCCCGCCGACGAGATCGATCCCGACTACGGCCGGATCCTGCGCGAGGTGGTGAGGCAGGGGGTGGAGGTGGTGGCGCTGCGCCTGCGCCATGCCGCCGATGCCATCGAGGCGGACGGGCTGGTGCCCGTGTCGCTGTGAGGGGGAATCAGTACCCCAGCGAGTCCACCGCCAGTCCGAGCGGCAGGCTGTGCAGGTGGTGCACGTGTGAACTCAGGGTGCCGTCGGCCTGCAACCGGATCTGGCGCCAGGCCGGGGGCTCCAGCGCCAGCGCGAACTCGTCTTCCCCGGGGGCGAACTGGATGCAGGTGGAAGGCGTGCCCAGGAGCTGCGCCTGCCCGAGCCGGCCCTCCCAGCTCTGGTGCACGTGGCCCCAGAGGATTCCCTTCACCTGGGGGTGGGTCCGCACCCGTTCGAGCAGTGCGTCGCCGTTGGCGAGTGATATCCGGTCGAGCCAGCGGCAGCCGATGGGCAGCGGGTGATGATGCACGAAGATGAGCACATGGTGGGTGTCGTCCTCCAGCAGGGCATCCAGGCGCTCCAGCTCCTCCGGCGCCAGGCGACCTCCTTCCTGTTCCGGCTGGTGGCTGTCGAGGAGGATCAGTCGCCAGTTTCCGATCTCCAGCTGACCGCATACCTGGATGCCTTCGGCGCCGAGCACCCGCTCCATGACGCGGGGGGCGTCGTGATTGCCGGGCAGGGCGAGGGCGGGCGCGCCCAGGAGCGCGAGTGAGCGGGCCAGCCGCCGGTAGCCGGACTCGGAGCCGTCGTGCACCAGGTCTCCGGTGGCAACCACGGCATCCGGCCTTTCGCCGGAGGCGAGGATGGATGCCACCACCTCCTCCAGGCTCTGCTGGGTGTTGATGCCGAGCAGGCTCTTGTCGGGGTCGTGATGGAGGTGGCAGTCGGTGAGCTGGAGTATCTTCAGGTCGCCGCTGGTGGCTGGCTGGTCCATGGGGTCGGGAAGCGGTTTCTCACTGTCCTCAACCCTACCGCCTGCGGGAGGCTTTGATAAGCCCCCGTTGATGCTAGTGTGAACTGGCGCTCAGAAGCCTTCGGTGGAGGTGAAGAGCCCCACGCGCAGGTCCTTCGCCGTGTAGATTTCCCGGCCGTCCACCTCGAGCCTGCCGTCGCCGATGCCCAGCACCAGCTTGCGGGCGATGACCCGTTTCATGTCGATGGTGTACTTCACCAGCTTCGCGTCGGGAAGCACCTGGCCGGTGAACTTCACTTCGCCCACGCCCAGGGCGCGGCCATGGCCGGGATTGCCCAGCCAGCCCAGGTAGAAACCCACCATCTGCCACATGGCGTCCAGCCCGAGGCAGCCGGGCATCACCGGGTCGCCGGGAAAGTGGCACTCGAAGAACCAGAGCTCGGGCTTGATGTCGAGCTCGGCGATGATCTGTCCCTTACCGTGGCTACCCCCCCCATCGCTGATGTGGGTGATGCGGTCCATCATCAGCATGTTGTCGGTGGGCAGCTGGGCGTTGCCGGGGCCGAACAGCTCTCCGTGGCCGCACTTGATGAGGTCTTCTTTGTCGTAGGCGTTCTTGCGTTCCATTTACCAGTCCGGTTGTTTTGTAAAACGTGGCAGGGCAGGTTGCCGGAACCTGTTGGCGGGACCGGTACGAGCACACCCCTGTGCGCTCGGCCTTGACCATCCCTGGCCTCGGACGTTCCGCCAACAGGTTCCGGCAACCCGCCTTTGGGCGCGGTGCCGGGGTTCCTTGCGCGGGCCGGAACCTAGTCCGACATGCCGAGGGATTTCCGGTTCCCGCCGGGCACGGTTCAGCCCAGCGCTTCCCTGAGGCGATCCACCACCGTTGCCAGGGGAACCATCTCGTTCTCGGAGGCGGTGCGGGCGCGCAGCTCCACCTGGCCCTCCTTCAGCCCCCGCTCGCCCACCACCACGCGCCAGGGGATGCCGATGAGCTCGCAGTCGGCGAACATGACGCCGGGGCGCAGGTCGCGGTCGTCCAGCAGCACCTCGATGCCGGCGGCCTGCATCTCGGTGTAGAGCTTCTCCACCGCCTCGCGCACCGCCTCCGATTTCTTCATCTGCATGGGCAGCAGGGCCACCTGGAAAGGGGCGATGGAAGCGGGCCAGACGATGCCCTTGTCGTCGTGGTGCTGCTCGATGGCGGCACCCACCACGCGCGAGACGCCGATGCCGTAGCAGCCCATGATCATGGTCACCGCCTTGCCGTTCTCGTCCAGCACGGTGGCGTTCATCGCCTCGGAATACTTGGTGCCGAGCTGGAAGATGTGGCCCACCTCGATGCCGCGGGCGATGGTGAGCACCCCCTTGCCGTCGGGGCTGGGGTCGCCCTCCACCACGTTGCGGAGGTCGGCCACCCCGGGCAGGGCCACGTCCCGCTCCCAGTTGATGCCAAAGTAGTGTTTGCCGTCGATGTTGGCGCCGGCGGTGAAGTCGGCCAGCACCGCCACCGAGCGGTCCACCACCATGGGGATGGGCAGCTTCACCGGGCCCAGGGAGCCGGGGCCGGCCCCGATGGCGGCGCGGATCTCCTCTTCGGAGGCGAAGCGCAGGGGGCTGGCCACCTGGGGCAGCTTCTCCGCCTTCACCTCGTTGAGCTCGTGGTCGCCGCGCACCAGCAGGGCCACCAGGCCGCCGTCGGCGCTCTCCACCACCAGGGTCTTCACCGTCTGCTCCACCGGCACGCCGAACTGCTCCACCAGTTCGGCGATGGTCTTCGCGTTCGGCGTCTCCACCAGCTCCAGCTCCTTCGACGGCTCGGGCCGTTCGTCACGGTCGGGCAGGGCCTCGGCCAGCTCCACGTTGGCGGCGTAATCGCTCTCCGTGGAGAAGGCGATGGCGTCCTCGCCGGTGTCGGCCAGCACGTGGAACTCGTGGGAGGCGCTGCCGCCGATGGCGCCGGTGTCAGCGGCCACGGCGCGGAAGTCGAGCCCGCAGCGTTCGAAGATGCGGCAGTAGGTGGCGTGCATCACCCGGTAGGTCTCTTCCAGGGAGGCCTGGTCCAGGTGGAAGGAGTAGGCGTCCTTCATGACGAACTCGCGGGCGCGCATGACGCCGAAGCGCGGGCGGATCTCGTCGCGGAACTTGGTCTGGATCTGGTAGAAGTTGACCGGCAGCTGGCGGTAGCTCTTGAGCTGGTGGCGTGCCAGGTCGGTGATGATCTCCTCGTGGGTGGGGCCCAGGCAGAAGTCGCGGCCGTGGCGGTCGTGGAAGCGCAGCAGCTCGGGGCCGTACTGCTCCCAGCGGCCCGACTCCTGCCACAGTTCGGCGGGCTGCACCACCGGCATCAGCAGTTCCAGGGCACCGGAACGGTCCATCTCCTCGCGCACGATGCGCTCCACCTTGCGCAGCACCCGCAGCCCCAGGGGCAGCCAGGTGTAGAGGCCCGAGGCGAGCTTGCGGATCATGCCGGCGCGCAACATCAGCCGGTGGCTGGGGATCTCGGCGTCCGAGGGGGTCTCCTTCAGCGTGTGCAGTGGAAACTGGGAGGTTCGCATCTTCTCGTTCGGGTTCCTGGTGAGCGTCTTGCCTGAGCGGAGCGGGCCCCGGGCCCGCGCAAAGGCGCAATTTTAGCCCGAAACCGCCTTCGAGCGGTATAATTTGCCGATTCACTGCCAGGGTTCAGGGAACCCCGCTTGGGGCTGGCCTCCTCCACGGGCACGGTGCAACGCCCATGGGATCCTGGCTTTCAGAACAACTCACCCGATTCGGAGCGCTTCCAGAAGATGTCCAGGAACAAGGTCAACAAGGTGGTGCTCGCCTATTCCGGCGGGCTGGATACCTCGGTCATTCTCAAGTGGCTGGAGGAGGAGTACGGCTGCGAGGTGGTCACCTTCACCGCCGA
>JALWGP010000106.1 GCA_027038775.1 Sedimenticola sp.
CACATGACCCAGCTCACCGACGAGGAGATCGGGTGCCAGCAGCCCCAGTTCGTCCAGCCGCGCCAGGGGGCGCTTGCCGTGGCTGGAGAGGCCCTGTTCCACCTCTTCCGCCGTCTCGTGCACGTGCATGTGCACCGGCAGTTCCAGCTCCGCCGCCAGGGTGCGCACCCGGCGCAGGGGCTCGTCCGAAACCGAGTAGGGGGCGTGGGGCGAGAAGATGGCCCGCACCAGGGGATCGCCCTTGATGCGGTCGTGCAGCTCCAGCCCGCGCTGCAGGTAGTCGGCGCTGTCGCCAGCCCAGGCCGAGGGGAAGTCGATGAGGATCATGCCCACCACGGCGCGCAGGCCCGCCTCCCGCGCCACCTCGGCGGTGACTTCGGGGAAGAAGTACATGTCGTTGAAGCAGGTGGTGCCGCCGCGAACCATCTCGGCCATGGCCAGGCGGCTGCCGGTGGCCACGAAGTCGGCGCTCACCCACTTCTGCTCGGCGGGCCAGACGTGGTTCTGCAGCCACTCCATCAGCGGCAGGTCGTCGGCCAGCCCGCGGAAGAGGGTCATGGGGGTGTGGGTGTGGGCATTCACCAGCCCGGGGATCAGGGCGTGCCGGGGCAGTTCCACCACCTCTTCGGCGGTGATCTGCTCGCGGGCCTCGTCGGAGGGGAGCAGGGCCAGGATGCGACCGTCGGTGACCGCCAGAGCGTGGTGTTCCAGGGTGCAGCCGGCCGGTTCCACCGGCACGATCCAGCGGGCGTGGACGAGAAGATCGGCTTCCATGGGCGATGGAGGCGGGATGAAGGTGAAAACCTGTAAAATAGCCCAATTTTCCCATCCTGTCCCTTCCCGTTTCATGCAGAGCATCGAGTACCACCGTCCGGTCACCGCCGACGACGCCATCCTGTGGGAGAACGGCCTGCTGCTGCTCCTGGACCAGCGGCTGCTGCCCCGGGCGGAGCGCTTCATCCGTTGTGAAACCGCTTCCGAGGTGGCCGAAGCCATCACCGCCATGGTGGTGCGCGGCGCGCCCGCCATCGGCATCACCGCCGCCTACGGCGTGGTGCTGGCGGCGCGCGACGCCTGGCGGCGGTGCGGCGGTGCGTGGCGGGAAGAACTGCGCGAGCCCCTGGCGCTGCTGGCCGGCGCCCGCCCCACGGCGGTGAACCTGGGGTGGGCCCTGGCGCGCATGGAACGGACCATGGATGACCTGCCGGCGGAGCAGGATCCCGAGCCGGCCCTGCTGGAGGAGGCGAGGCGGATCCACGCCGAGGACATCGCCGCCAATCGCGCCATGGGCGGGTTCGGGGCCGATCTCGTCGGCGGGCGCTGCGGCATCATCACCCACTGCAACGCCGGGGCGCTCGCCACCGGCGGTTACGGCACTGCGCTCGGGGTGATCCGCAGCCTGCATGCCCGCGGCCTGGTGGAGCACGTCTACGCCGACGAGACCCGCCCCTGGCTGCAGGGGGCGCGCCTCACCGCCTGGGAGCTGGTTCGCGACGGCATTCCCGTCTCCCTGCTGGTGGACGGCGCCGCCGC
>JALWGP010000107.1 GCA_027038775.1 Sedimenticola sp.
GCGCTGGGCTGCGCGGGCAGTCCCGTGGCGGCAGAGGGGGCCGGGGCCTGGAACCCGGTGTTCGACGTCACCCCGGCACACCTGGTGGACGCCATCGTCACGGAGCGGGGCGTCATCGAATCCCCCGACGCGGAGAAGATCGCTGTCCACATGGCCGGTTCCTGAGCCCGGAGGAGGGCCGCCCTGTTCGGAGGCGCTGACGGGACGTCCGAGGCTGTGGATGGGCGAGGTCGAGCGCACAGGGAGGTGCTCGCAGCGGTCCCGTCAGCGCCTCCGGGCGGGGCTTTTCGTCCCGGAAGTGAATGAGGCCGCCTCAATGGCGCTGCAAGCCCGTTTTTGTCTGACCCGCATCCCCCCTCCCTCTTTGTGGTAAAATTCCGCGCTTGATTCAATTCCGGCTTTGAGGCCCCCATGACCGAGTTCGCCAAGGAGATCATCCCCGTCAATCTCGAGGACGAGATGCAGCACTCCTACCTCGATTACGCCATGAGCGTGATCGTCGGAAGGGCGCTGCCGGACGTGCGCGACGGTCTCAAGCCGGTCCACCGGCGGGTGCTCTACGCCATGCACGAGCTGGGCAACGACTGGAACAAGCCCTACAAGAAGTCGGCCCGGGTGGTGGGTGACGTCATCGGTAAATACCACCCCCACGGCGACACGGCGGTGTACGACACCATCGTGCGCATGGCCCAGCCCTTCTCCCTGCGCTACATGCTCATCGACGGCCAGGGCAACTTCGGCTCGGTGGACGGCGACGCCCCGGCGGCGATGCGCTACACCGAGGTGCGCATGTCGCGCATCGCCCACGAATTGCTCGCCGACATCGACAAGGAGACGGTGGACTTCGTCCCCAACTACGACGGCTCCGAGAAGGAGCCGGTGGTGCTCCCGGCCCGTTTCCCCAACCTGTTGGTGAATGGCTCGGCGGGGATCGCCGTGGGCATGGCCACCAACATCCCGCCCCACAATCTCACCGAGGTGGTCAACGCCTGTATCGCCCTTATCGAAGAGCCCGACATCGACATCGAAGCTCTCATGGCCCATGTGCCCGGTCCCGATTTTCCCACCGCCGGGATCATCAACGGCGCCCAGGGGATCCGGCAGGCCTACCGCACCGGCCGTGGGCGCATCCAGGTGCGCGCCCGCACCCATTTCGAGGAGATGGACCACGGCCGTCAGCGGATCGTGGTCACCGAGCTGCCCTATCAGGTGAACAAGGCGCGCCTGATGGAGAAGATCGCCCAGCTGGTGCGCGAAAAGCGCCTCGAAGGCATCACCGAGATCCGCGACGAGTCGGACAAGGAAGGGATGCGCATGGTGATCGAGCTGCGCAAGGGCGAGGTGGCCGAGGTGGTGCTCAACAACCTGTTCCGCCACACCCAGCTGCAGAGCGTCTTCGGCATCAACATGGTCGCGCTGGTGGACGGCCAGCCGCGCACCCTCGATCTCAAGCAGCTCCTCCAACAGTTCCTCCGCCACCGCCGCGAGGTGGTGACCCGGCGCACCCTGTTCGATCTGCGCAAGGC
>JALWGP010000108.1 GCA_027038775.1 Sedimenticola sp.
AAATTCGGCCCGGGGGCGGGCCTCCTACGAGGTTTGGTCGGAACGGCCGCCCTCTTCACGGGATCCGGTTCGCCAGGGCCGGCAGGCCAGCACGAAGGCGCCCACCAGCGTCAGCAGCAGCCAGTCGCGGCCGATGAGAATGAGCGAGGCCCAGCTGTAGCCGCCGTAGGGCTCTCTCAGCTCGTTCACCAGGTCACCCACCAGGATCACCGCCAGGACGCCGGGCACGAAGAGCTTGATGAGGAAGTCCCACCAGGCGCCCAGCTGCAGCGAGGAGATGCGGTTGATGTGCCGCCGCAGCCTGGGCAGGTTGAAGAGCCAGCCCACCACGAAGCACTCCAGGATGCCCACCAGCACCAGGCCGTAGTGGGTGACGAAGTGGTCCACGATGTCCAGCCACAGAAGCCCCGCGCGGGTGGTGAAGACGATGCTGCCCAGGAACCCCAGCACCGAGAGGAAGGTGACCAGCTTCTGCCTGCCGATTCCGAACTTGTCCACCATGGCGGCGACGAAGGCCTCGATGATGGAGACGGCGGAGGAGAGCCCCGCCACCACCAGGCAGAGGAAGAAGAGCGCACCGAAGAGGTTGCCGCCGGGCATCAGGCTCACCGCCTGGGGATAGGCGACGAAGGCCAGGCCGATGCTCTGGCTGGCCACGTCACCGATGGCCTTGCCCTGGGCCTGGGCCATGAAACCGAGCACGGCGAAGACGGCGAAGCCGGCGAAGAGGGAGAAGCCGCTGTTGATGAGCGCCGTGAGCAGGGCGCCGCGGGTGATGTCGGCCTTGCGCGGCAGGTAGCTGGCGTAGGCGATCATGATGCCGAAGCCGAGGCTGAGGGTGAAGAAGATCTGGCTGTAAGCGTCGATCCACACCCTGGGGTCGGAGAGGCGCGAGAAGTCGGGGGTGAGGTAGGCGGCGACCCCCTCCCCCGCCCCCTCCAGGGTGAGGGACCAGGCCACCAGCACCACGATGAGCACCAGCAGGGTGGGCATGAGCACCTTGTTGGCCAGCTCGATGCCGCGCTGCACGCCGCGGTAGACCACCGCCCAGTTGATGAGCCAGACCACCGCCAGGGCGGCCAGGATGGGTGTGCGGATCTCGCCGATCTCGGCGGGCGAATCGCTCACCTGCAGGAACTGCCCGAAGAAGTAGCCGTTGGGGTCGTCTCCCCAGCCGAGGGTGAAGGAGAGCACGAAGTAGTCCAGGCACCAGGCGATGACCACCGTGTAGTAGAGCACGATGCCGAACATGACGAAGAGCACCGCCCACCAGCCGAGCCACTCCCAGCGCCTGCTGATCTTGGCGTAGGCCAGCGGCGCCGAGCCCACCCGCTCGTGGCCGATGCCGTATTCGAGGATCAGCAGGGGGATGCCCGCGGTGAACAGCGCCGCCAGGTAGGGGATGAGGAAGGCGCCGCCGCCGTGCTCGTAGGCGAGGTAGCTGAAGCGCCAGATGTTGCCCAGGCCGATGGCCGAGCCCACCGCCGCAAGGAGGAAGCCGAGCTGGGATTTCCACTGTTC
>JALWGP010000109.1:0-920 GCA_027038775.1 Sedimenticola sp.
ACTTCACCCAGGTGAACAGCGAGATCAACCGCAAGATGGTGTCGCGCGCCATGGCGCTGCTGCAGCCGGCAAGGAGCGAGCGGGTGCTGGATCTCTTCTGCGGGGTGGGCAACTTCACCCTGCCGCTGGCCACCCTGGCGGGCGAGGTGACCGGGGTGGAGGGGGAGGCCGGCCTGGTGGCGCGGGCACGCGCCAATGCCGAACGCAACGGCCTGGACAACGTCCGCTTTCACGTGGCCAACCTCTACGAGCCCCTGGAAGGGGAGCCCTGGCTGAAGGAGCGGTTCCAGAAGGCGCTGCTCGATCCGCCGCGCAGCGGCGCCCTGGAGGTGCTGGAGTGGCTGCCGCGCCTGGGCGTGGAGCGCATCGTCTACGTCTCCTGCTACCCCGGCACCCTGGCGCGCGACGCCGGCGAGCTGGTCCGCCGCCACGGCTATCGGCTGGTGTCGGCGGGGGTGATGGACATGTTCCCCCATACGGCGCACGTGGAGTCCATCGCGCTGTTCGAAAAGTGAGGGAACCTCCCTTGGACAGCCGTGGTCCACAAGGCGTAGACTACACTTGATGCTCTGCCATTTCCGGGAAATCTGGTCATGTACGCTACCAATGTTCGCAATTTGAAGAAAAACCCCTCCACCGCCCTAAGGCAGGCGGAAAAGGAGCCGGTGCTGGTGCTCAAAGGGGATGAACCCAACGCTCTGATCCTGCACCTGGAGAAGTCGCTCACCGAAGGAGAGCCCTCGGTGCGCCCGGCGCTGGCCGCGGCCCTGTACAAGGAAGGGGTGCTTTCTCTGGGTGCCGCCAGGCGGGTGAGCAAGATGTCGCTGGATGCCTTCGTTCGTTACCTGGGTGAACTGGGTATTGAGCTGGTGAAGAACGACGAGACCCTGGCTGGTGAAACCACAGAACTGGATTCGTGG
>JALWGP010000109.1:930-1521 GCA_027038775.1 Sedimenticola sp.
GCCCCTCATCGCCCTTGCCGGGGTGGGCCGGCTGGAGTTGCTGGAACGCCTCTTCGGCGAAGTGTGGCTGCCGCCGGCGGTGAAAGAGGAGTGCCTGGCTGGAGAGGGAGACGACCGGGTGCTCATCCTGGCTGCCCTGGAGGCCGGCTGGCTTCGGCTTCGCTCGATGGAAGAAAAGGCGGCACCCATCTCTCCCAGCCTGGGTGCGGGGGAGACCGAGGCCATCTGGCTGGCCCAGTCCCATACCCACAGCCTGTTCATCGTGGATGACCGGCTGGCCAGGCGGCAGGCACTGTCGAGGGGCATTGCCATCGTGGGCACGGCGCGCCTGCTGTGGACGGCGGAGCAGAGAGGCGAGATTTCGGATGCGGCAGAGGTAATCTCGGAGATGGCCGAAAATGGCTACCGGATATCGCTCGAGGTTTTGCACCGGATTCAGATGATGGACCAAGGACGGCAATGACGCTCGAGGTGCCGGTTCCCTTGCTTCCGGTGCCGCCGATGTTGGGATATTGGGATGGCGTTGATCGATTTGGTGGTTCGGCGCGGGGATGCGCCTCCCACAAGATGCGCCATGCGGTGATGTAGGAC
>JALWGP010000110.1 GCA_027038775.1 Sedimenticola sp.
GGAGATCTGGTGCAACGAGGCCCAGGAGCGTTATGTCCTGGCCGTGGACGCCGAGCGCCTGGAGGCTTTCAAGGCCCTCTGCGAACGGGAGCGCTGCCCCTATGCGGTGGTGGGCGAGGCCACCGAGGCGCAGTGGCTGCGCCTGCACGACCGCCATTTCGACAACTGGCCCATCGACATGCCGCTCTCCCTGCTGCTGGGCAAGCCGCCGCGGATGTCGCGCGAGGTGCAGCGCCTTGCCTCCCCGGGAAGGCCCATCGAGCGCGCCGGCATCACCCTGGTGGAGGCGGCGGCCCGGGTGCTGCGCCTGCCCACGGTGGCGGACAAGACCTTCCTCATCACCATCGGCGACCGCTCCATCACCGGCATGGTGGCGCGCGACCAGATGGTGGGGCCCTGGCAGGTGCCGGTGGCCGACGTGGCGGTGACCCTGGCCGACTACCAGGGCTACGCCGGCGAGGCCATGGCCATGGGCGAGCGCACCCCCCTGGCGCTGGTGGACGCCCCCGCCTCGGGGCGCATGGCCATCGGCGAGGCGGTCACCAACATCATGGCGGCACCCATCGAGCACCTGGGCAAGGTGAAGCTCTCCGCCAACTGGATGGCCGCCGCCGGCCACCCCGGCGAGGACGCGAAGCTCTACGACACGGTGAAGGCGGTGGGCATGGAACTCTGTCCCGCTCTCGGCATCGCCATCCCGGTGGGCAAGGACTCCATGTCCATGAAGACCGTCTGGGAGATGGAGGGCGAGCGCCGCGAGATGACCGCGCCGCTCTCCCTCATCATCAGCGCCTTCGCGCCGGTGGAGGACGTGCGCCGGGTGCTCACGCCGCAGCTGCGCACCGACCTGGGGGACACCGACCTCATCCTCGTCGACCTGGGCGAAGGGCGCAACCGGCTCGGCGCCTCGGCCCTGGCCCAGGTCCACGACCAGCTCGGCAGCGAGGTGCCCGACCTCGACCGCCCCGAGCTCCTCAAGCGCTGTTTCGAGGTGGTGCAGGAACTCAGCCGCGAGGGGCTGCTGCTGGCCTTCCACGACCGCTCCGACGGCGGCCTCGTCGTCACCCTGCTGGAGATGGCCTTTGCGGGTCGCTGCGGCCTGGAGGTGGATGTCGCAGTCCTGGGGCACGATCCCCTGGCAGCGCTCTTCGCCGAGGAGCTGGGCGTGGTGCTGCAGGTGCGCCACAGCGACAGTGACGACGTGCTTGCCATGCTCGAGGAGGCGGGCCTGGGCGAGTGCAGCGCCCTGCTCGGAACCACGCGCGAGGACGACACCATCCTCATCTGCTCCGGGGAACGGGTCCTGCTTCGCCGCGGCCGGGCGGAGCTGCAGGAGACCTGGTCCGAGACCACTTTCCAGATGCAGTCGCTGCGCGACAACCCCGATTGCGCCCGCGAGGAGTTCGAGCGCATCGCGCAGCCCGACCCGGGGCTGTCGGCGCGCCTCACCTTCGATCCCGAGGAGGACGTGGCCGCCCCCTTCATCGAGACCGCCCGTCCGCCCGTCGCCATCCTGCGCGAGGAGGGGGTCAACGGCCAGCAGGAGATGGCCTGGGCCTTCCACAGGGCCGGCTTCGAGTGCGTGGACGTGCACATGTCGGACATCCTCTCCGGCGAGGTGACCCTGGACCGCTTCCGGGGGCTGGTGGCCTGCGGCGGCTTCAGCTACGGCGACGTGCTGGGTGCCGGCGAGGGCTGGGCCAAGTCCATCCTCTTCAACGAGCGGGCGCGGGAGCAGTTCCAGGCCTTCTTCGAGCGCGACGACACCTTCGCCCTGGGCGTGTGCAACGGCTGCCAGATGCTCTCCAACCTCAAGGAACTGATCCCCGGTGCGGGCCACTGGCCCCACTTCGTGCGCAACCGCTCGGAGCAGTTCGAGGCGCGTTTCGTCATGGTGGAGGTGGAGGAGAGTCCCTCCATTCTCCTGGCCGGCATGGCCGGCTCCCGCATGCCCATCGCCGTGGCCCACGGCGAGGGGCGGGCGGAGTATCGCGACCCGGGGGCGGATCTGGCAAAAGGGGTGGCTCTGCGCTACATTGAAAACAGTGGCGAAGTGGCCGAACGCTACCCGGCCAACCCCAACGGATCTCCCCGGGGGATCACGGGTCTTACTACGGAAGACGGCCGGGTCACCATCATGATGCCCCACCCGGAACGGGTGATCCGCACGGTGCAGAACTCCTGGCACCCGGACGAATGGGGCGAGGACGGGCCCTGGATGCGGCTGTTCCGCAACGCCAGGGTCTGGGTTGGATGACAGACGGTGGCAGGCGCCCTGCTGCGAATCCCGGCCCGGGACGGGCTCGTTCACAGGCGTAGGAGCGGCGCCCTCGCCGCGAACCGGCAGGGCGGGGCAGGCCACAAGAGTACATAGACGATGTCGTAAAGATGAGCGATCACTTCAAGGAGAACGAAAACGGGGAACTTATCACCCAGGAGAGCCGTCCGAAGCTCAGGAAGCCGCCCCTCTACAAGGTGCTGCTGCTGAACGACGACTATACCCCCATGGATTTCGTGGTGGAGGTGCTGCAGTCCTACTTCCACATGAGCGAGGAGAAGGCGACCCAGATCATGCTCCACGTCCACACCCGTGGCGTGGGGGTCTGCGGGGTCTTCACCCGTGACATTGCGGAGACCAAGGTGGCCCAGGTGAACGACTACGCCCGGGCCAACCAGCACCCACTGCTGTGCACCATGGAGGAAGCCTGAAACCGACCAGGTGAATCGAGATGCTGAGCCAGGAACTGGAGTACGTGCTTAACCAGGCCTTCATCAAGGCCACGCGCAAGCGCCAGGAGTTCATCACCATCGAACACCTGCTGTTGGCGCTGCTGGGCAACCCCTCCGCGGTGGATGTGCTCAAGGCGTGCGGCGCGGATCTCGAGGCCCTGGCGGAGAACATCAACAACTTCATCGAGGAGACCTGCCCCGTGCTGCCCGAGGGTGAGGAGCGCGAGGCCCAGCCCACCCTGGGCTTCCAGCGGGTGCTGCAGCGCGCCGTCTTCCACGTGCAGGCCTCGGGCAAGAAGGAGGTCACCGGCGCCAACGTGCTGGTGGCCATCTTCAGCGAGAAGGACTCCCAGGCGGTCTACTTCCTCAACCAGCAGGGCATCACCCGGCTGGACGTGGTCAACTACATCTCCCACGGTGTCTCCAAGGTCTCCGACGACGAGTCCGGCGGCAGCGAGGAGAGCGGTTCCTCTACCGGCGAGAACGTCGAGCAGGAGGGAGAACAGAGGAATTCGGCGCTGGAGTCCTGGACCACCAACCTCAACGAGCTCGCCCGCCAGGGCAAGATCGATCCCCTCATCGGCCGCACCCACGAGGTGGAGCGGGCGGTGCAGATCCTCTGCCGCCGGCGCAAGAACAACCCCCTGCTGGTGGGCGAGGCCGGCGTGGGCAAGACCGCCATCGCCGAGGGGCTGGCCAAGAAGATCGTCGACGGCGAGATCCCCGAGGTGCTGAAGAACGCCGCTATCTACTCCCTTGACCTGGGCGGCCTGGTGGCCGGCACCAAGTACCGCGGCGAGTTCGAGAAGCGGCTCAAGGCGGTGCTGAAGGAGCTGAAGAAGATCCCCGACAGCATCCTCTTCATCGACGAGATCCACACCATCATCGGCGCCGGCGCCGCCTCTGGCGGCACCATGGACGCCTCCAACCTGATCAAGCCCATGCTCGCCGCGGGCGAGCTGCGCTGCATCGGCTCCACCACCTACCAGGAGTTTCGCGGCATCTTCGAGAAGGATCACGCCCTCAACCGCCGCTTCCAGAAGATCGACGTGGTGGAGCCCTCGGTGGAGGAGGTGGTGGAGATCCTCAAGGGATTGCGCAGCCGTTTCGAGGAGCACCACGGGGTCACTTACACCGACGAGGCCCTCCAGGCCGCCGCCGAGCTCTCGGCCAAGTACATCAACGACCGCCACATGCCGGACAAGGCCATCGACGTCATCGACGAGGCCGGCGCCGCCACCCGCCTGCAGCCCGAGGGCGAGCGGGTCACCGAGGTGGACGTTGACCAGGTGGAGGCGGTGGTGGCGCGCATCGCCCGCATTCCCGAGCGCAAGGTCTCCACCTCCGACGTGGAGGCGCTGCGCAACCTCGACCGCGACCTGCGCATGGTGGTCTACGGCCAGAACGAGGCCATCGAGGCGCTCACCACCGCCATCCGCATGAACCGTTCCGGCCTCACCGACGAGCACAAGCCCGTGGGCTCCTTCCTCTTTGCCGGCCCCACCGGGGTGGGCAAGACCGAGGTGACCCGCCAGCTGGCGCGCATCCTGGGGCTGGAGCTGATCCGCTTCGACATGTCGGAGTACATGGAACGCCACGCGGTCTCGCGCCTCATCGGCGCGCCGCCGGGCTACGTGGGCTTCGACCAGGGCGGCCTGCTCACCGAGCAGATTACCAAGCATCCCCACTCGGTGCTGCTGCTGGACGAGATCGAGAAGGCCCACCCGGACGTCTTCAACCTGCTGCTGCAGGTGATGGATCACGGCACCCTCACCGACAACAACGGGCGCAAGGCCGACTTCCGCAACGTGATCCTGATCATGACCACCAATGCCGGCGCGGTGGAGATGAGCCGCCGTTCCATCGGCTTCACCACCCAGGATCACAGCTCCGATGGGAGCGAGGCGATCAACAAGATGTTCACGCCCGAGTTCCGCAACCGGCTGGACGCCATCATCCAGTTCAAGCCCCTGTCG
>JALWGP010000111.1 GCA_027038775.1 Sedimenticola sp.
GTGGTGTTGAAGTGGCCGCTTTCAAGGAGCTGGAAGACCCGCTGGAGGTCTTCGTCTTCCTGGATGTAGTGGTGGGGGTCGTAGTGGGGGCGCAGGGCTTCGATCTCTTCCACCCGCAGGCCGAAGAGGAAGAAGTTGTCCTCACCCACGGCGTCGAGGATCTCGATGTTGGCGCCGTCGTAGGTGCCGATGGTGACGGCGCCGTTCATCATGAATTTCATGTTGCCGGTGCCCGAGGCTTCTTTGCCGGCGGTGGAGATCTGCTCGGAGAGCTCAGTGCCGGGGGCGATCACTTCCATGCTTGACACACGGTAGTTGGGCAGAAAGGCCACCTTGAGATGGTCGCCCACCACCGGGTCGCTGTTGACGATGTCGGCCACGTTGTTGATCAGCTTGATGATCTTCTTGGCCATGGCGTAGCCGGGGGCGGCCTTGCCGCCGAAGAGCACGCAGCGCGGCGTCCAGTCGGCGGTGTCGCCGGCCTTGATACGGTCGTAGAGGTGGATCACGTGCAGCACGTTGAGCAGCTGCCGCTTGTATTCGTGGATGCGCTTCACCTGCACGTCGAACATGGAGTCCAGCGGGAAGGTCACGCCGCATTCCCGTTCCACCAGCCGCGCCAGCCGCGCCTTGTTCTCCTGCTTCGCCCGGTGCCACTCGGCGTGGAAGGCCTCGTTGCCGGGCTCCGCCAGGGGCTTGAGCCGCTCGAGCTGCGACAGGTCGCGGACCCAGTCCTCGCCGATCTCGCGGCTGATGAGCCGGCTCAGGGGCGGGTTGGCGTAGGCCAGCCAGCGGCGCGGGGTGACGCCGTTGGTCTTGTTGTTGAACTTCTCCGGCCAGAGCTCGTAGAAGTCGCGGAACAGCCCCTGCTTCAGCAGGTTGGAGTGGAGCTCGGCAACCCCGTTGACGGAGAAGCTGCCGACGATGGCGAGATAGGCCATCCGCACCGACTTGACGCCGTCCTCCTCGATGATGGACATGCGCCGGCGCCGCTCGCTGTCGCCGGGCCAGTGCATGGCCACCTCCTTGAGAAAGCGCGCGTTGATCTCGTAGATGATCTCCAGCAGCCGTGGCAGCAGGCACTCGAAGAGCTGTACCGGCCAGCGCTCCAGCGCCTCCGGCAGCAGGGTGTGGTTGGTGTAGGCCATGGTCTTGCGGGTGATCTCCCAGGCCTGCTCCCATTCCATGCCCTTTTCGTCCATGAGGATGCGCATCAGCTCGGCCACCGAGATGGCCGGGTGAGTATCGTTGAGCTGGAACACATGATGCCCGGCGAACCCGGTGTAGTCGTTGCCGTTCACCAGCTCCCACTGGCGCATCACGTCCTTGAGGCTGGCGGAGGCGAGGAAGTACTGCTGCTTCAGGCGCAGCTCCTTGCCGTTCTCGCTGGCGTCGTTGGGATAGAGCACCATGGTGATGTGCTCGGCCTCGTTCTTGGCCGCCACCGACTCCACGTAGTCGCCGGCGTTGAACTCCTCCAGGTTGAAGACGTCGGTGGCGGTGGACTTCCACAGTCGCAGGGTGTTGACCACGCCGTTGCGGTAGCCGCACACCGGCACGTCATAGGGGATGGCCAGCACATCCTCGGTCTCCACCCAGCGCACCCGGTGCACGCCGTGCTCGTCGCGGTAGTGCTCGGTGCGGCCGCCGAAGTGGATCACCTGGGTGTACTCGGCGCGTTCCAGCTCCCAGGGATAACCGTCACGCAGCCAGTGGTCGGGTTCCTCCACCTGGAAGCCGTTCTCGATCTCCTGGCGGAACATGCCGTACTCGTAGCGCAGGCCGTAGCCCAGCACCGGCAGCCCGAGGGTGGCGCAGCTGTCGAGGAAGCAGGCGGCCAGCCGTCCCAGGCCGCCGTTGCCCAGGCCGGCGTCGTGTTCCTGCTCCTGGATCTCCTCCAGCTCCAGGGTGTAGGCCTTCATCGCCTTCTCCGCTTCGTCGCGAATGCCCATGTTGAGCAGGTTGTTGCCCAGCGAACGGCCGATGAGGAACTCCATGGAGAGGTAGAAGGCGCGCCGCTGCCCCGGCTTGCGGTGCTGTTTCCAGGTGGTGAGCCAGTCGGTCATGATGCGGTCGCGCAGGGTGAGCGACAGCGCCTCGAAGAAGTAGTAGGGGTTGCAGCCGAGGAAGCGCCCCAGGTGGTGGATCAGGTAGCGGTGGAAGTCCCGTTCCAGCGCCTTGGCGTCGGAGGGCAGGCGTTCGTCGGCGGGCAGCAGGCAGAGGTCTTCACGGTTGTTCATGACAGTTCGGGCTCGCGCCCGCGGTCTCCACGGAAGGGGTATGAATTGTAGCCGACTTGCCGCGAAGGGTCTCGTAGAGGGCCATGTATCGGGCCGCGCTGCGGCTCCAGCCGAAGTCCTGGGCCATGGCGGTACGGATCAGCCTGTGCCAGTCGCTGTCGTTGCGGTAGAGCTTCAGCGCTCTCTGCACCGCCTCCAGCAGTGCGTCGGTGGTGGGCTGGCGGAAGAGGAAGCCGGTGGCGCGACCGGCCTCCAGGTTCTCCCGCGTGGCGTCCACCACGGTGTCGGCCAGGCCGCCCACGGCGTGCACCACCGGCGGGGTGCCGTAGCGCAGGCTGTAGAGCTGGTTCAGCCCGCAAGGCTCGAAGCGCGAGGGCATGAGAAAGAGGTCGCATCCCGCCTCGATGCGGTGGGCCAGCTCCTCGGAGTAGCCCAGGGTAAGCAGCAGCTGGCCCGGGTGGATGGCGGCCAGCTCCCGCAGGGCGTTCTCGAAACGGGACTCGCCCGAGCCCAGGACCACCAGCCGCACGCCCGGGTGGGCCAGGAGGGCGGGGATGGCCTCCAGCAGCAGGTCGATGCCCTTCTGCTCCACCAGCCGGCCGATGAAGCCGAGCAGCGGGGTCTTGAGTGCGGCCTCGTCCGCATCCAGCCCCAGCTGTGCCAGCAATGCCTTCTTGTTGTCCCGCTTGCCGGCCAGGTAGCGGTGCCTGGCGGAATAGTGGCTCGGCAGGTAGGGGTCGGTGGCGGGGTTCCAGATCTCGGTGTCGATGCCGTTTAGGATGCCGCTGAGCTTGTGGCGCATGGCGCGCAGCACGCCGTCGAAACCGTAGCCGAAGGCTGGAGTCTGGATCTCCTCGGCGTAGGTGGGGCTCACGGTGGTCACGTGGTCGCTGAAGACGATGCCCGCCTTGAGCATGGAGAAGTTGCCGAAGAATTCGATGGCATCGGGGGACCACCAGGCCTTGGGCAGCGCCAGCTGCTCGAACTCCTGGTGGGAGAAGATGCCGGCGTAGGAGAGATTGTGGATGGTGAAGACGCTGGCCGGGGCGCGCGAGTCGAGGGAGAGGAAGGCGGGCACCAGGCCCGCCTGCCAGTCGTGGCAGTGGACCACGTCTGGCCGCCAGTCGAGCAGACCGTTGTCGGCCGCCAGCCGCGCCACGGCGCGGGAGAAGACGGTGAAGCGTTCGGCGTTGTCGTGCCAGTTGTAGCCGTCGGGATGGAGGTAGGGGTTGCCGGGGCGGTCGAAGAGCAGGGGAGCGTCCACCAGCAGCAGGGGCACGCCCAGGTGGCGGCTGCCGGCCTCGAGGATGCGCACTTCGTGCCGGCGGCCGGCGCCTTGCACCTGCAGCCAGCCGACGATGCGCAGGGACTCCATCTGTTCCAGCACCAGCCGGTAGGCGGGCAGCACCACGCGCACCTCGGCGCCCAGCGCCTGCAGCGCCCGCGGCAGGCTGTGGATCACGTCGCCCAGCCCGCCGGTCTTCACCAGGGGGTAGGCTTCACTTGCGGCGAACAGGATCTTCATCGGTGTCGTTTGCCCAATGGAACCCCCGGGATGTCTCGTTTCCGCCATTCATCGCTCCGGTTTCAGGATCAGCCCCGCCAGCGGCGGCAGGGTCAGTTCCAGGGAGTGTTCGAAGCCCATCCAGGGCTGCTCCTGGACCTCCAGCCGGCCCGCATTGCCCAGGTTGCTGCCACCGTACCAGACCGAGTCGGAGTTGAGCACCTCGCGGTAGGCGCGCGCCGGCGGCACGCCGATGCGGTAGCCCAGGCGCGGTACCGGCGTGAAGTTGAAGACGCAGACCAGCAGGTCCTCGGGGTCGTCGTGGCTGCGGCGCAGGAAGCTGAGCACCGACTGCTCGCTGTCGTGGCAGTCGATCCACTGGAAGCCCTCGGCGAGGAAGTCGCCCTGGTAGAGCGCCGGCTCGTGGGTGTAGAGGTGGTTGAGGTCGCCCACCAGCTTGCGCAGCCCCTGGTGGGCGGGCACGTCCAGCAGGGGCCACTCGAGCTGGCCGGTGGCGTTCCACTCGGCGCGCTGGCCGAAGTCGCCGCCCATGAAGAGCAGCTTCTTGCCCGGGTGGGCGTAGTGGTAGCCGTAGAGCAGCCGCAGGTTGGCGAACTGCTGCCAGGGGTCGCCCGGCATCTTCTCCAGCATGCTCTTCTTCAGGTGCACCACCTCATCGTGGGAGAAGGGGAGCACGAAGTTCTCGGTCCAGAGGTAGAGCTGGCTGAAGGTGAGCTGGTTGTGGTGATACTTGCGGTAGATGGGGTCGGTCTGGAAGTAGCTGAGGGTGTCATGCATCCAGCCCATGTTCCACTTCATGGAGAAGCCCAGGCCGCCCATGTAGGTGGGGCGCGAGACCATGGGCCAGGCGGTGGACTCCTCGGCGATGGTCACCGCGCCGGGAAAGCGGGCGTGGACCACTTCGTTGAGTTCGCGCAGAAAGGCG
>JALWGP010000112.1 GCA_027038775.1 Sedimenticola sp.
GCCAAAGTGGCTGCCGGCTATTTCATCAGGTCCACCTTGAAGCCCTTCTCACGCAGCACTTCGCTGCGATGCTGCAGAAACCGCTGCAGGTTGGGCTGGGACAGGTAACCCCGGGTGGCCACATAGTCGATGATGCCGTGCAGGTGGAAAGGGCGCACCCAGGCGTCAACCCGGAACACCTCCCGCCCCTGATCATCGAAAAAGACCCAGGAAGGGGTATACCGGACGCCCAGTTCCTTTGCCCAACGGCTGGCCGGCAACGACTGTCCGGCGGGGGTCGTCACCTCCTCGCTGGACCAGACATCCACCTGGGCCACATCCAGATTGGTGAGGGCGGTGACCAGGTCACGCCGCGTGAAATGGTCCCCATGCAGCTCGTCGCAAGGTTCACAGGTGGCCTGCTCGAACAAGACTGCCAGCATCCGGCCTTTGGGACGGTTGGCCAGTTTCAGCGGATGGGGCAGGAAGAAGGGCTCCTCATGGAGCTTGCCGCTGGCCGGCTGCGGGTCACGGGAACGGTAGTAATCCACCAGCCGTTGTTTCTTCTCCATATGACCGGCCACGTAATCCAGTACCACCTCGAACTTGTGCGGCGGGTAGTAGCCGTTGAGGCGCGCCACCGGTTTTCCCTTTTCATCGAGGAAGAGGAGGGTTGGCGTGTACTGCACACCCAGTTTGTGGGCGAACTGTTTCTCCGTGAGGGTGTTGCCGTCGAGGCCGGTCACCTCGCGGTCACCCCAGATGTTGATGGCGATGACATCGAAGTTGCTGCGCGTCTTCTTGGCGATGTCGCGATTGCCGAAATTGTCCTGCAGCAGGCGTGCGCAGTAGGGGCAGCCGTCCTGGTAGAAGTAGAGCAGCACCCGCTTTCCGGCCCGGGCCGCCTCGGCCACGTCTTCCGCCAGGTCCAGGAAGGATTCCTTGAACCAGGCCGGCTGTTCGTGATACCCGGGATTGACCAGGCCGGGCTCCAGGCCCTGCTCGGCGGCCTGGATGGAGGCCAGGAGAAAACAGAGCGCCAACAGCAGCGAGCCCTTTCCCCGCCACCGGAGAGCGCTCAGCGCCTGCCCTTTTTCCAGGGCTCCGCCTGCTTGCGGTTGGGACGGGCACCCGGTCTGTTCAGTGTTCCCCATGGCTTGTCCTCCTTCATGCCGGCGATGCGCAGCAGCTCCCTCTTCTCCTTCTTGTCGAGCTCGCGCCATTGGCCGGCCTTCACCTTGCTGTCGAGAAAGATGGGTCCGAAGCGGACCCGCTTGAGGCGGTTGACCACGGCGCCCACGGCCTCCCACATGCGCCGCACTTCCCGCTTGCGGCCTTCCATGAGCACCACGTGATACCACTGGTTGCTGCCCTCCCCCCCTGAATACACCACTTCCTCGAAGCGGGCGGGACCGTCTTCCAGGGTGACGCCGTTCACCAGCTGTTTGAGCATGTCCTCCGTGACCCGGCCATGGACGCGCACGGCGTATTCCCGCTCGATGAGCTGGCGGGGATGCATGAGACGGTTGGCCAG
>JALWGP010000113.1 GCA_027038775.1 Sedimenticola sp.
AGGGTGACGCGAAGCCGCTCCAGCAGCCGGTTGATCTCCTCCACGACGGGCAGCACCTCCCTCGGAACCCCCTTCAGGGGCACCGGCTGGAGATTGCCGGGCTGGCGGCTGGCGATCTGCCGGCCCAGCCGCGAGAGCGGCCGCAGCCCCCGCCATATCCCCAGCCAGAGCGCCACCATCACCAGGGGGATCACGACGAGCTGGATGTGCAGCAGGTGGTTGCCGATCTCGCGGGCGATGTAGGTCCTCAGGTCGTCCCGCTGCGCCACGAAGATACGGTACCTGCCCTCCTCGTCCGCCACCGAGACGATGCGCCATTCATGATCACCGCGCCGCAGCGTGCGGATGAAGCGTCGCCCGGGCCCCTCCCACTCTTCCCTGAAATCGGGCATGGGCTTGCCCAGCAGGATCTTTCCCTCACGCGAGGCCAGCCAGATGTAGGCGGCCACCTTCTCCCCCTCCCCGGGCGCGGTCCTCTTCTCCTGCTCGCCCAGGAAGAGCAGCCCGGGCGTGCTGGAGAAGCTGTTGAGCCAGGAGTTCTCCAGCCCCCGCGTGGTCTCCAGCGCCAGCCAGGCATCGTTGAGGCGCTCCTCGCGGATCATGATCAGCACGTTCCTCAGCAGGTCGGAGGCAACCATGAACTGCCAGGCATCCAGCACCTCCTCGGCTTCGTGGTCCGCCTCCCGCAGCACCGAGTAGACCACGAAGACCATCGCCGCAACCATGGAGAGCGCCACGACCAGCAGCAGCCGGCGGCTCAGGGAGGGCGCCCACAGGCTAGGTCGGGGCATCGCTGTTCATGAAGAGATACCCCATCCCGCGCACCGTCTTGATCCGGTGCGCACCGAGCTTGCGCCGCAGGTGGTGGATGTGCACATCCAGGAGGTTGCTCGAAACCTGCTCCTCGGCATCTCCCAGCAGCGCCCGCAACAGGCGCGCGCGGCTCAGCACCTTGCCGCTGTTCTCCATGAAATAACGCAGCAGCCGCAGCTCGGAAGCGGACAGGTGCACCTCCTCCCCGTCCCGCTCCACCCGGCCCGCCTGGGGATCGAAGCGGACGCCGGCCGCCTCCAGGAGGTTGGAGGCACGGCCGTCGAGGCGCCGCATTACCGCGCGGATCCGCGCCGAGAGCTCGTCCAGGGAATAGGGTTTCTGCAGGTAGTCGTCCGCCCCTAGCTCCAGCCCGCGCACACGCTTCTCCAGTTCGTAGCTGGCGGTGATGACGATGACGGGAATGTCCTCTCCCTGTTCACGCAGGCGGCGCAGCAGCAGCAGCCCGTCACCGTCGGGGAGCGCCAGGTCGAGCAGCAGGCAGCGGTAGTCGCCGTCCCGGAGAGCCTCCCTCACCCGTTCCATGCGGGGAACCCAGTCCACCACGAACCCTCGCTGCGCCAGCCCCAGGCAGGCGCTCTTTGCCAGCAGCTCGTCGTCTTCCACGAGAAGAATATTCATTGGACACCCTCCGTCTCCCCCGTGATTCTTGTTGGCACATCGAAGGAGCGCCCGTTTTTTATAGGGGGCTGGATAAATCTTAGTCGCTTTCCCAGATCATTCCGGGAACTGGACGGCAAAAACCCGCACCGCCGGCCGGGGCGGTACGGGTTCCGTTTCCGGGACGCCTGCTCTACTTCAGCTTGTTTTCGTGGCACAGGCCGCAGCTGACCGGCGTGCCCCGGCCCACCTTTACCGTCTTCTTGCCGTCCTCATCCTTGAAAAGGGTGCGGTCGGTGGCCACCCGGGAGAGCACGGAGCCTTCGCCGTTCTGCCCGTGGCAGGCGCGGCAGGCGTCCTTGTTCTTCTCCGCGAGCTTTTCATGCCCGCCCATGGAGAAGGTGGTGTTGCCCACCGGGTGCATGCCGTGGGGTCCCTCCAGGGTGTTGCCCAGGTCCCCGGTGTGGCAGGTGGAGCACTCCACGATGGGCCCGGCGTGGCCCTGCAGCCCCTCGGCGGAACGGTTGTCGTTGGCGAAGGGGTTGGCGTTGGGCCAGATGGCGTGGGTGCTGCCGTGGCACCCCTCGCAGAAGACCCCGCCGTGCCCCTTCTCCTCGCCGGAACCGCTCAGGCGGTAGAGCGGCTGGTCCGAGGCGAAGCGCGAGCCGGAGAAGTCCAGCAGCTCCAGCCGGGTGTCGCCGCCATGGTCCACGTGCTCGGGCAGGGCGTAGGCCATGCGGGCACGCAGGCCGTCGGGATTGCCCCAGACGTCGGTGTCGTTGATGAGCAGGTCGGCCAGCATGCCGCCGGCGCGGAGCTGCTCCACCTGCAGCACGTCGCCCAGGTGACAGGACTGGCACTTCGGCTCACTGGCCCAGGGCACACGCCGGCTCAGGTCGGCGTTGCCGGGCGTGGCCCCGGCGAAGCCGACAGTGAAGTCGTTGCCCACCTGGGTCCCCTGGCCGTGGCAGTCCTGGCAGACCATGCCGCCCTCGGCCATGGCGCCCCGCAGGCAGGCGGTGCGCTTGCCGGGATGACAGGCGTAGCAGGTCTGCTCCAGGATCGCCTGGGTCAGCTCGGGCGTGCGGTTGTCGTAGGTGGGCATGGTGGGGAACAGGTTTCTGAACACGCCGTCCGGGTCGTCCTCGGGCCGGTTCGGCAGGCCGGCGTGGTAGCCGTGCATCACGCTGGACATGCTGCGGTGCCTGGTCTGCTCCTTGCCGTTGTCGTCGTTGGGCCCGAGATGGGCCAGGTCCAGCGCCGGCGAGTAGTGGCAGTTGGCACAGACCACCGTCCGCTCGGCATCCAGGCTGGTGCCGTTCTTCGCGTCGTGCAGGCGGAGGATGTTGATCTTCGAGGCGTTGAGCGCGATCTGCTCCGCCGTGTCACCGGGCACGTAGTGGGGATCGTTCTCGTCCGACGTGTCGATGTTGGCACCGGTGATGAAATCGGCGTCGGTGTAGTAGTTGGCGATGTCGTCGCACTGGAAGCCGAGCCCGAGCCCGGTGCACACGTCGGCATCGAGGTGGCAGGACTGGCAGTCCGCCTCGGAGGCCACCGGAACCACCACGTCGTTGTAGGCCAGCACGTTGCCCTGCGCATCACGCGCCTCCACGCGCATCAGCGGGTAGGCGTTCTTGCGCCCCTGGTCGTCCACCGGCGTGATGGGAATCCCCTCGGCGGTGAACCGCTTGAAGTCGGTCACCGTGTAGCCGAAGGGGAAGTTCACGAAGAACGGCAGGTCCCTGTAGTAGCCGTGGAAGGGCTGGGGATCGTTGGCGTTGTAGGGGTCGAGCCTGCCCGGCATGGTGGACTGCTCGGCTGCCAGCACGCCGTCTCCCAGGTAGAGCCGCTCGATGTCGGGTGCCGGGAGCCCCAGCAGGTAGCCCATGGTGGTGTGGCGCAACGGGAAGGCCGCCAACACGCCGGGTGGGTAGAGGTTGTCGTAGCTAAGGAAGCCCAGCAGGTCCCCGGCGGCATTGCCCGGCTCCCAGAAATTGGCCTTGTAGATGCCGTTGGCCAGGTCGTTCTCGCTGGTGGTGTTGATGGAGTCGGTGGCCAGCGCCCCCCTGGAAGGGTCGTTGGGGTCGATGAGGTTGCCCGAAACCGCCCGGTAGGTCACCTCGATGCCGTCGGCGCGGGAGAGATGCTCGGGCTCGTTCCCCTTGCGCAACACCTGGGCATTGAGGACGTTGTAAGGCGGCAGGATGCTGAAGATGCGATAGTCCTGGTCCGCGCAGTGCATCCCCAGGTCGTTGGCCGCCAGCACGGTGAATTCACCCCCGAGGGTGGGCGGCTCCGTGGGAGGCGGCGCGTTCCCGTCATCACAGTCGGCCGGAGCCTCCTTGACCTTCCTGTGGTCCCGGCTGCCATCGGACTGCTCGGCATGCACCTCGCAGGGCACGGTGCCGGCGATCTCGACCTTCAGCTTCCACTCCTTCCCCTTCACCTCGACACGGCCCAGCAGCCGGCCTCCGGCACCGGTCACCTCGACCGTGGCGCCCTTGCTGCCCTTTCCCTTGATCTCCAGCCTGGACTTCTCCTGCTTCCACTTGGCCTCCTTGATCCGGACCGGGCGGTCGTCGGACTTTTCGTCGTCACCGGCCACGGAAGCGACGGGAAGCAGCAGCACGCCGGCCAGCAGGTAGCGGTACAATCGGTTCATGGCACTCGCCCTCATCATGACTGTTCGATTCAGCGCAGATGATGGCAGCCCGAAATTAAGCGCGAATTAAAAAACCGCCCCGGTGATTCCCCTCGCCGGGCGGCGTGACCGGTTTCACAATCGCACCGTGACCCTTTCCTTCGACAGATCACCACCGGCCACCCACGTGAGCTACCAGCTGCTCATCCGGATCGGCAGGCCGATCCGGCTGCGCATCGGCGCCCTCGGCGTGCAGGAGTTCCCGGCCGGCCACTACCTCTATACCGGCAGCGCCCGCCGGAACCTGGAGGCGCGCATCCACCGCCACCTGCGCCGCGAAAAGAAACTGCGGTGGCACATCGACTAGCTGCTCTCCAGCCCCCACGCGAAAGTGGTCGGGGTGTTCACCGCGGACCTCGACGAGTGCGGGTGGAACCGATCCGTGAAAGGCGAGGTGGTGGTGGCCGGTTTCGGGGCCAGCGACTGCCGCAACCGCTGCGGCGCCCACCTGCTGCTCCTGGACGAGGCGGCGGCGCGGCGGCTCTCCCCCTGACCTCCCGGCCGCAGTCGGCAGGAGGGGACGGGGCTTCTCTGCCCAGAACAT
>JALWGP010000114.1 GCA_027038775.1 Sedimenticola sp.
GATCCTCACCACGGTGGTGGATCCCGCCGCCGGCCTGCAACCCTACCAGGCACGGCTGCTCGGGTTCGGCCTGGGGCTGGCCGGGGAGCAGCTCAAGGCCTTCGGCCGGATCCTGTCGGGCCTCTACCGGCTCTACCTGGAGAGGGATGTGAGCCTCATCGAGATCAATCCCCTCGTGGTCACCGCCTCCGGCGAGCTGCTGGCGCTGGATGCCAAGATCAACATTGACGACAACGCCCTCTACCGCCAACCTGCCATCCGCGAGATGCGGGACCTCAGCCAGGAGGACCCGCGCGAGGCCGAGGCCGCCGAGCACGACCTCAACTACATCTCCCTGGATGGCAACATCGGCTGCATGGTGAACGGCGCCGGGCTGGCCATGGCCACCATGGACCTGGTGAAGCTGGAGGGGGGCGAACCGGCCAACTTCCTCGACGTGGGGGGCGGCACCACCGCCGAGCGGGTCACCGAGGCCTTCAAGCTGATCCTCTCCGACGAGAAGGTGAAGGCGGTGCTGGTGAACATCTTCGGCGGCATCGTGCGCTGCGACCTCATCGCCGAGGGGATCATCGCCGCCGCCCGCAACATCGACATCGAGGTGCCGGTGGTGGTGCGCCTGCAGGGCACCAACCACGAGCAGGGGCTGGCCATGCTGGCCGAGAGCGGGCTGGACTTCATCACCGAGGAGGACTTCACCGAGGCGGCGCGCAAGGCGGTGGCCGCGGCCGGTGCATGAATTACTCGCATGGCCGGGTGGTGCCAGGGCAGGGGGCGGGCCTCGATGACGGGGACGCCGTGAACCCGTCCCTGGGGGGCTTGACGGCAGCATCCCTGGTCGTCGAGGCCCGCCCCTGCCCCCAACCGATGTGACGTAGAACGGAGAATCCATGAGTATATTCGTCGACCGCAACACCAGGGTCATCTGCCAGGGCTTCACCGGGAAGCAGGGCACCTTCCACTCCGAGCAGGCCATCGCCTATGGCACCAACCTGGTGGGGGGCGTGACGCCGGGCAAGGGGGGGCAGACCCATCTCGACCGGCCGGTGTTCGACACCGTGCGCGAGGCGGTGGCCGAGACCGGCGCCGACGCCACCATGATCTACGTGCCGCCCCCCTTCGCCGCCGATGCCATCCTGGAGGCGGCGGACGCCGGCATCCGCGTCATCGTCTGCATCACCGAGGGCATCCCCGTGCTGGACATGCTCAAGGTGAAGGCGGCGCTGGCCGGCACGGGATCGCGGCTCATCGGCCCCAACTGCCCCGGGGTCATCACCCCCGGTGAGTGCAAGATCGGCATCATGCCGGGTGCCATCCACCGGCCGGGCCGGGTGGGCATCATCTCCCGCTCGGGCACCCTCACCTACGAGGCGGTGGACCAGACCACCCGCGCCGGCCTTGGCCAGAGCACCTGCGTGGGGTTGGGCGGCGATCCCATTCCCGGTACCAGCTTCATCGACTGCCTGGAACGGTTCGAGGAGGACGAGCAGACCGAGGGGGTGATCCTGGTGGG
>JALWGP010000115.1 GCA_027038775.1 Sedimenticola sp.
AGGCTCACCTCCTCCAGCAGCGGCGGCGTGCCGAAGGAGACCAGCACGTTCTGCAGCGAGACCAGGGGCATGGGAAAAACAACCTTGAAAACTGGAGGATTTTGGAGGCCGGGATCGAAGAAATTAGTGCTGTCGCCACCCGCCCCTTGATTGTTATCATTGTCAGCCGACAAGAGATTGGCTAGAGGGCCCACCCGCTCTCCGGCTGAATTGCCGCATTATACCTCAACGAAACCATGATCAAGAGCGTCAGCAAAGAGGAGGCCTGGAAGGGCGAAGCCAACTGCAGGATCTGCACCCTGCGGGACTCGGTACTGTTCGCCGGGCTCGAGGAGAAGGACTTCGAGCACATCCACAAGCCCATCGAGCAGCTGCCGCTCAAGCCGGGCGACTACCTCTACCACGCCGGCGACAAGGCGGACCGCATGTTCACCATCCGCAGCGGCCTGGTGAAGCTGGTGCAATACCTGCCCGACGGTTCCCAGCGCATCGTGCGCCTGCTGCGCGCCACCGACGTCACCGGGATGGAGGCGCTGGTGGGGGGCGAGTACCAGCACGACGCCATCATCATGCAGAACACCGAGGTCTGCATCCTGCCGGTGGACGTGGTGCAGCGTCTGAGCCAGGAGAACTCGGCCCTCCACCAGGAGTTGATGCGGCGCTGGCAGCAGGCGCTGGCCGAGGCCGACCTCTGGATCACCCAACTCTCCACCGGCTCGGCGAAGCAGCGGGTGGCGCGCCTGCTGCTCAAGCTGGTGTGCGACGACGACAACCGCTGCGAGCTCTTCAACCGCGAGGACATGGGCGCCATCCTCGGCATCACCACCGAAACCGCCAGCCGCACCGTGGCCGAGTTCAAGCGCAAGGGGCTGCTGCAGGAGACCACCCCGAACAACTACATCGCCGACCGCGAAAAGCTGATGGCGGTGGCGGAAGATCTCTGACCCGGCGCAATGAAGTGGCCTCGCCACTTCTGTTATCCTTGGGCTCATCCTCAGGCAGTACCCGGAACCGAGCCACTCCATGCATCCGCGCAGACAACCTGCCCCGAGGGGCCTGGAACAACCCTGGCAGGCCCTGCAAGAGCACGCGGACAGGATCAAGGATCTCCACCTGCGCGACCTCTTCACGGCCGATGAGGACCGGTTCGCCCGGTTCTCCCTGAAATTCGAGGAGATTCTCCTCGACTTCTCGAAGAACCACATCACCGGCGAAACCCTCGACCTCCTCCTCGACCTGGCCCACCAGGCGCGGCTCGGCGACTGGATCGAGCGCATGTTCCGCGGCGAGCGCATCAACAACACCGAGAACCGCGCCGTGCTCCACGTGGCCCTGCGCAACCGCGCCAACACCCCCATCGAGGTGGACGGCGAGGACGTGATGCCCGGGGTGAACCGGGTGCTGGAGCAGATGCACGACTTCACCGAAGCGGTGCGCACGGGAAGCTGGACCGGCTGCACCGGCCGGCCCGTCACCGACGTGGTGAACATCGGCATCGGCGGCCCGGAC
>JALWGP010000116.1 GCA_027038775.1 Sedimenticola sp.
TGCAGCAGATCCACCGCCTGGAGGAGAAGGGATGAGCCGCAGACGGGACGACCGCCTCACCTGGGAGACCTTCAGCGAGGGGCTGTGGCGCGAGAACCCGGTCTTCGTCATGCTGCTGGGCATGTGCCCCGTGCTGGCGGTGACCAACTCTGCCGTCAACGCCCTGGCCATGGGGCTGGCCACCACCTTCGTGCTGGTGGCCTCGGGGCTGCTGGTGTCGCTGCTGGCGCGCTACATTCCCAAGCAGGTGCGCATCGCCACCTACATCGTCATCATCGCCACCTTCGTCACCCTCATCGACTACACCATCCAGGCCATCTCCCTGGACCTCTACAACGCCCTGGGCGCCTTCATCCAGCTCATCGTGGTGAACTGCATCATCCTCGGCCGGGCCGAGGCCTACGCCTCGCGCAACCGGCCGCTGAAAGCGGTGGTGAACGCCGCGGGGATGGGCGCAGGCTTCACCTTCGCCCTGCTCTGCCTGGGCGGCGTGCGCGAGCTACTCGGCGGCGGCTCGCTCTTCGGCTTCGATCTCTTCGGGCCCAACTTCCAGCCCTGGGTGGTGATGGTGCTGCCGCCCGGCGGCTTCCTGGTCCTGGGCGGCTGGCTGCTGCTCTTCGACTGGCTGAAGCAGCGCGGTCGCGAAACCGAACCCCTGCCACGCGGAGAGACCATCCATGGCCGCTGACTCCCTGAGTTTCATCTTTCTCAACACGGTGCTGGCCAACAACTTCGTGCTGGCCATGTTCCTCGGCCTCTGCCCCTTCCTGGGCGTCTCGGGCAAGCTGGAGACCGCCCTGCCCATGGGGCTGGCCACCACCTTCGTCATGCTGGTGAGCTCCCTGTGCGCCTACGCCATCAACCTGGTGCTGGTGGCCCTCGACATCGAGTTCCTGCGGCTCATCGCCTACATCGCCCTCATCGCCAGCGCCGTGCAGCTGGTGGAGATGGCGCTGAAGAAGTACAGCCCCGTCCTGTTCCGCGCCCTGGGCATCTACCTGCCGCTCATCACCACCAACTGCGCCATCCTCGGCCTGGCCCTGTTCCAGACCTTCAAGGGCTACGACTTCGCCCAGTCCCTGGTCTACGCCCTGGGCGCCGGCGTCGGCTTCACTCTGGCCATCGTGCTCATGGCCGGCCTGCGCGAGAAGCTGGCCCTGTCGAGGCTGCCCAGCGTCACCCAGGGCGCCGCACTGAGCCTGATGCTAGGCGGGCTGCTCTCCCTCACCTTCATGGGCTTCGCCGGCCTGGGAGGCGGTCACGGATGAAGTACCTCGCCGCCATGTTGCTGGTCCCCGCCCTGCTGCTGGGCTGGCTGCTGGTCCAGGAGCTCTCCCGGCGCTTCGCCCGCGCCCACCCCGAGCTGGGTCCCTTCCGCGAGGAGGGGGGAGGCTGCGGCGGAAACTGCGCATGCCGGGGCGGGAGCTGCCATTCCCTCCGCAGGAGGCCCGCCCCCGGGCCGAACTCTGAAACGGTTCGCGGCGGGGGCGCCGCGCCTGCCCGTGTAG
>JALWGP010000117.1 GCA_027038775.1 Sedimenticola sp.
GGCGGCCACCATGTACTCGGTGGGATCGTTCCGGCGCCGCCAGGTGAAGAGGGGCCGGCCGAAACAGATGGCGAAGCGCAGCACCTTGACCCCCAGCTTGCGCGCCACCCAGAAGTGGCCGAACTCGTGCACCGTCACCAGGATGCCCAGCGCCAGGAGAAAACCGAAGACCTTGAGCGCCAGCGCTTCCATCAGCCCGCAGCCCCCCCGAAGCCATCCACCAGCTCCCGCGCCAGCGCCCGCGCCTCGCGGTCCGCCTCCATCAGCGTCTCCAGCTCGTCGGCCGGCAGCACGGTCGTCCTCTCCATCACCGCCTCGATGATCCGGGGGATGTGCGGGAATCCGATGCGCCCCCCCAGGAAGGCCTCCACCGCCACCTCGTTGGCGGCGTTGAGCACCGCCGGCAGGGTGCCACCGGTTTCGATGGCGCGGAAAGCCAGCGCCAGGCAGGGAAAGCGGCGGGTGTCCGGCGCTTCGAAGTCGAGCCGGGCCACCTCGAAGAGATCCAGCGGCGCCACGCCCGACTCGATACGCGCGGGCCAGGCCAGGGCGTGGGCAATGGGGGTGCGCATGTCGGGATTGCCCAGCTGCGCCAGCACCGAGCCGTCCACGTACTGCACCAGGGAGTGGATCACGCTCTGCGGGTGCACCACCACCTGGATCTGGTCGGGCCTGGCCCCGAAGAGCCAGTGGGCCTCGATCACCTCCAGTCCCTTGTTCATCAGGGTGGCGGAGTCCACGGAGATCTTGCGCCCCATGTCCCAGTTGGGGTGGGCGCAGGCCTGCTCGGGCGTGACGGTTTCCAGGGCCTCCGCCGGCAGCGTGCGGAAGGGGCCGCCGGAGGCGGTGAGCAGGATGCGCGACACGCCCCCCTCGTCCAGGGAGCCGTCTCCCGGCGGCAGGCACTGGAAGATGGCGTTGTGCTCGCTGTCGATGGGCAGCACCTCCACGCCGGCCCTGCGCACCTCCTCCATGAAGAGGGCGCCCGCCACCACCAGCGCCTCCTTGTTGGCCAGCAGGATGCGCTTGCCCGCCCGCACCGCGGCGAGGGTGGGTTGCAGCCCCGCGGCGCCCACGATGGCGGCCATCACCTGTTGCGCCCCGGGATGGGCGGCCACCTGCGCCAGCCCCTCGTCGCCCGCCACCACCTCGATCCCCGCGCCTTCACGGCCCAGGGCCTCCCGCAGCCGCTGCGCGCTCTCCACATCGGCCATGGCCGCCAGCTCCGGGCGGTGTTCCAGGCACTGGCGGAGCATGCCCTCCACGTCCCGGTTGGCGGCCAGGGCCACCACCCGGTAGCGGTCGCGGTGACGGGCGAGGACGTCGAGGGTGCTGCGCCCGATGGAGCCGGTGGAACCGAGGACACTCACGCCGATCATGCCCGCCCTCCCAGCAGCCAGAGCCCCGCCAGGAAGAAGGGCGCTGCGGCAATCTGGCTGTCGATGCGGTCCAGCACGCCACCGTGTCCCGGCAGCACGCGGCCGCTGTCCTTGAAGCCGCGCTCACGCTTGAGCACGCTCTCCCACAGGTCGCCGCCGATGGAAACCGCCACCGTCACCACGCCCAGCAGCACCGCGGCGGGCAGGGAGAGCGAGGTCCAGCCCGTGATCCCCAGCACCAGGGAAAAGAGTGCGGCACTCACCAGGGCGCCCAGCGCCCCTTCCACCGTCTTGCCGGGGCTGATGTGGGGCGCCAGCTTGCGCCTGCCCCAGTTGCGACCGGAGAAGTAGGCGGCGCTGTCGGCCAGCCAGATCAGCACCAGGAAAAACATCACCAGTTCAGGCCCGTGTTCCAGCCCGTGGAGGCGCACCAGCGCCAGCCAGGCCCCCGCCAGGAAGGCCACGCCCGCCGCCAGCCGTGGGAGGTGCGCGCCGCGGATGGGACGGGGCTCGACTTTCCCGGAAAGCAGCGCCACCAGGTTGATCACCCACCAGGCCGCCAGCGCGAAGAGGAGGTACCCGGCCCAGGGCGCCTGCCGCCAGGGGTAGAGCCCTCCCAGCAGCAGCGCGGTGACCACCACCACCGCCAGCCGGGCGGGCACGGATGCGAGCGCGGCCAGGCGGGCCAGCTCCCATCCCGCGCCCAGCACCACCAGCCCCGCCAGGGCGGCGAACCAGGGTTCCGGCAACTTCAGCACCGCCAGGAAGACCAGCGGCACCAGCACCAGCGCGGTGAGCAGGCGGGAGGCGAGCATCAGTCGTCCTCGGGCTCGAGGACCCTGCCGAAGCGGCGCTGGCGTCCCGCGTAGTCGGCCAGGGCGGCGTCCAGTGCCGCCTCGTCGAAGTCGGGCCAGAGCACGTCGGTGAAGTAGAGCTCGGTGTAGGCGCACTGCCAGAGCATGAAGTTGCTGATGCGCTGCTCGCCGGCGGTGCGGATGAGCAGGTCGGGATCGGGCACCCCGGCGAAGGAGAGGGCGCCGGCGAGTCGCTCCTCGTCGATCTGCGCCGGGTCCAGCACCCCTGCCTGCACCTGGGAGGCGAGCCGGCGCGCCGCCTGCGTGATGTCCCAGCGCCCGCCGTAGTTGGCGAAGACCTGCAGCAGCAGGCCGTCGTTGCCGGCGGTGGCCCGCTCCCCCTCGCGGATCAGCTCCTGGAGCTTGTCGGAGAAGGCGCCCAGGTCACCGATGATGCGCAGCCGCACGTTGCCCTTCACCAGCCGGCGGATCTCGCGGTTGAGCGCGGTGAAGAAGAGCTCCATGAGCATCTTCACCTCGGTCTCGGGGCGGCGCCAGTTCTCGCTGGAGAAGGCAAAGAGGGAGAGCACCTTCACGCCGCGGTTGCCGCAGGCCTCGATCACCCGGCGCACCGCTTCCACGCCGGCGCGGTGCCCGGCATGGCGCGGCTTGCCGCGGGCCCGGGCCCAGCGGCCGTTGCCGTCCATGATGATCGCCACGTGGTGGGGGATCTTCTCTTCGGGAGGGTTTGCTGAGGACATTCGGCCGACGGCTTCAGACCGCCATGAGATCCTTTTCCTTGGCCTCCAGCATCTCGTCGATCTCCTTGATGTGCTGATCGGTGAGCTTCTGGATCACCTCCTGTCCGCGGCGCTCGTCATCCTCGGTGATGAGCTTCTCCTTCACCAGCTCCTTGAGGTCGCTGTTGGCGTCGCGCCGGATGTTGCGGATGGCCACCCGGGCCTGCTCGCCCTCCTGGCGCACCACGCGGGTGAGATCCCGGCGCCGCTCCTCGGTGAGCGGCGGCATGGGCACGCGGATGACGGTGCCGGCGGTGTTGGGGTTGAGCCCCAGGTCCGACTCCATGATGGCCTTCTCCACCGGCTTCACCATGGACTGCTCGTAGGGCTGGATCACCAGGGTGCGCGCGTCCTCGACGCTGATGTTGGCCACCTGCTTCAGGGGGGTCTCCGCGCCGTAGTAGGAGACCGTGAGATGGTCGAGCAGGCTGGGATGGGCGCGCCCGGTGCGGATCTTGCTCAGGGAGTCGTGGAGCGCCTTGATGGTCTTGTCCATGCGCTCCGCCGCATCCTTCTTTATGTCGTCAATCATTCGCTCTCTCCGCTCGTGACCAGTGTTCCGATCTCTTCCCCCGCCAGCAGCCGCTCGAGCGCGCCGGGCCGGTAGATGTTCATCACCCGCAACGGCAGGCCGTGGTCCCGGCAGAGGATGAGGGCGGTGGCGTCCATCACCGCCAGGCGCTCGTCCAGCGCCCGGTCGTAGGTGATGCGCTCGTAGAAGACGGCGTCCGGGTTCTTCACCGGGTCGTCGGAATAGACGCCGTCCACCTTGGTGGCCTTGATCAGCAGGTCGGCGCCGATCTCGATGGCGCGCAGGCTGGCCGCCGAATCGGTGGTGAAGAAGGGGTTGCCGGTGCCGGCGGCGAGAATCACCACCCGTCCCCGCTCCAGGTGCTCCACCGCGCGGTAGCGGCTGTAGGGCTCGCATACCTGGTCCATGTCCAGGGCCGAGAGCACCCGGGCGTCCACCCCCGCCTTGCGCAGGGCGTCGCCCATGGCCAGGGAGTTGATCACCGTGGCCAGCATGCCCATGTGGTCGCCGGTGACCCGGTCCATGCCGCCGCCCGCCAGGCCGGCACCGCGGAAGATGTTGCCGCCGCCGATGACCATGCCGACGCCGATCCCCTTGCGGGCCAGCTCCGCCACCTCGCCGGCGAGCCGTTGCAGGATGGCGGGATCGATGCCGAAGTCGGCCTCGCCCATGAGGGCTTCGCCGCTCAGCTTGAGCAGGATGCGGCGCGGTGGGGTGGTGCCGTCAGTCATGGATCAGGACGCCGTGTTCGGGGAAAAACCGGGGAGGAATAGTATCAACAGTGACCCCGATTGTGTAGCGAAACTCCGTGCCGGCGCGGGCAAGAAAAATGGCGCGGCCCGAAGGCACGCGCCATTTTCACCGGCGAAGCCGCGCAGATCAGGTGCGCATCTGCGCCTTCACCTCCTCGGCGAAGTTCTCCTGCTTCTTCTCGATGCCCTCGCCCACCTCGAAGCGGACGAAGCGGTTCACCGTGGCGCCCTTGTCGGCCAGCAGCTTGCCCACCTTGGTGTCGGGGTCCTTGACGAAGGGCTGGCCAGCGAGGGTCACCTCGCCGATGTACTTCTTCATGCGGCCCTCGATCATCTTCTCGATGATGTTGTCGGGCTTGCCGCTCTCGCGCGCCTGGGCCTCGAAGATCTCGCGCTCCTTGGCCAGGAGCTCCTCGGGGATGTCCTTCTCCTCCACGCAGACGGGGTTGGAGGCGGCGATGTGCATGGCCAGGTCGCGGCCCAGATCCTGGTCGCCGCCGCTCAGGTCCACCAGCACGCCGATGCGGGTGCCGTGGAGGTAGCTGGCGATCTCGCCCTCGGCCTCCAGGCGCACGAAGCGGCGCACGTTGATGTTCTCGCCGATCTTGGAGACCAGCGCCTGGCGCGCCTCCTCCACCGTGGTGTCCTCGCCCTCGTGCAGCGGCAGCGCCTTGAGCGCCTCCACGTCCTCCACGTCGCTGCCCAGCACCCGCTCGGCCACGGCGTTGGCGAAGGAGAGGAAGTTGTCGTCCTTGGCCACGAAGTCGGTCTCGCAGTTGACCTCGGCCATGGCCACCTTCTTGCCGTCCTCGCTGGGCAGGATCACGATGACGCCCTCGGCGGCGATGCGGCCCGCCTTCTTGGCCGCCTTGGCCTGACCGGACTTACGCATGTTCTCGATGGCCTTCTCGATGTCGCCGTCGGTCTCCACCAGCGCCTTCTTGCACTCCATCATGCCGGCGCCGGTGCGCTCGCGCAGTTCTTTCACCAGAGCTGCAGTAATTGCCATGGTCTCTACCTCTGAATTCTGAAATGTCCTGGCCGGACACGGCATGCCGTGTCCCCTGAAAATTCATGGACCCCTGCCCGGCATCCGCGGACAAGGGTCCGGTGCATCACGCCGCGCGGGATCAGCCCTCGGCGGCTTCCGCCTCGCCCTTCTCCTCGTCAGCGGCCGCGGCACCGCCGGCCACCGCCTGGGCGGCCACGGCGCGGCCCTCGAGGATGGCCGCCGAGGCGCCCTGCACGTAGAGCTGGATGGCGCGGATGGCGTCGTCGTTGCCGGGGATGATGTAGTCCACCAGGTCGGGGTCGTTGTTGGTGTCCACCACGCCCACGACGGGAATGCCCAGCTTGCGCGCCTCGGCCACGGCGATGTCCTCGTGGCCGGTGTCGATGACGAAGAGGGCGTCGGGCAGGCCCTTCATGTCCTTGATGCCACCCACGCTGCGCTCCAGCTTCTCCAGCTGGCGCTTAAGCCCCAGGGCCTCCTTCTTGGAGAACTTCTGCTCCAGGGAGCCGTCCGCGGCCATCGCCTCCAGCTCCTTGAGCTTGTTGATGGAGAGCTTGATGGTCTTGTAGTTGGTGAGCATGCCACCCAGCCAGCGGTGGTTGACATAGGGCATGCCGCAGCGCTCGGCCTCCTCCTTGATCACGTTGCTGGCGGCGCGCTTGGTGCCGACGAAAAGCACCTTGCCGCCGTTGGAGGCGAGCTTGCCGATGAAGTTCATCGCCTCGTTGTAGAGAGGCAGGGTCTTTTCCAGGTTGATGATGTGGATCTTGTTGCGCTGGCCGAAGATGTAGGGAGCCATCTTCGGGTTCCAGTAGCGGGTCTGATGCCCGAAGTGCACGCCAGCTTCCAGCATCTGGCGCATGGTCACGTTACTCATGGTGTAGCCTCGTTCTGTATAGGGTTGAGCCTCCGCAGTTCCCGGTGCGCCAACCCCGTCGAAACAGGGCACCCCGGCGCTGCCAGTAGCGGAACTGCGTGTGTATTTGCCGTTTGGCGGCGCGTTTTATACCATAATGCGCCCTTCACAACAATTCCCGCCCTGGATGGCCATCTCCATCAAGACCCCCGAAGAGATCGAGAAGATGCGCGTGGCCGGCCGCCTGGCCGCCGAGGTCCTCGAGATGATCGAACCCCACGTGCAGGCGGGTGTCACCACCGGGGAGCTCGACCGCATCTGCCACGACTACATCGTCAACGAGCAGAAGGCGGTGCCCGCCCCCCTCAACTACCACGGCTTTCCCAGGTCCATCTGCACCTCGGTGAACCACCAGGTGTGCCACGGCATTCCGGGCGACAGGAAGCTCAAGAAGGGCGACATCCTCAACATCGACATCACCGTCATCAAGGACGGCTTCCACGGCGACACCAGCAAGATGTTCTGCATCGGCCAGCCCTCGGTGCCGGCGAAGCGGCTGTGCGACATCACCTACGAGGCCATGTGGCGCGGCATCCGCGTGGTGAGGCCCGGCGCCCACTTCGGCGACATCGGCGAGGCGATCCAGAAGTTCGTGGAGGCCAACCACTTCTCGGTGGTGCGCGAGTACTGCGGCCACGGCATCGGCCGCGGCTTCCACGAGGAGCCCCAGGTGCTCCACTACGGCCGGCGTGGCACCGGCCCGCGCATGGAACCGGGCATGACCTTCACCATCGAGCCCATGGTCAACGCCGGGCGCAAGGAGGTGAAGCAGCTGGGCGACGGCTGGACGGTGGTGACCCGTGACCGCCGCCTCTCCGCCCAGTGGGAGCACACCATCCTGGTGACCGAGACCGGCTACGAGGTGCTCACCCTGCGCGGGGAGGAGAAGGCCGCCCTCGCCGCCAGCAACGGCTGATGCCCCTCTCCCTCGTCGAAAGACTGGACCAGGCGCTGGCCGCGGGCGAGGCGCCGCTGCCCGCCTACCGCGACACCATCCGTGCCAGCCGACAGCGGCTGGCCGAGCGCTTCCACGCCGGCGATCCCGTGGAGGAGCTGGTGCACGAGCGCGCCGCCTTCGTGGACCAGGTGCTGATGCGCATCTGGAACACCTTCATGGCCGACCAGCCCGCCGCGACGCTGGTGGCCGTGGGCGGCTACGGCCGCGGCGAGCTCCACCCCGCTTCCGACGTGGACCTGCTGATCCTGGTGCAGGAGGAGCCCGAAGGCCCCGCGAAGGAGGCGCTGGAGCAGTTGGTGATGTTCCTCTGGGACGTGGGCCTGGAGGTGGGCCACAGCGTGCGCACCCCCCAGCAGTGCGTGGAGGAGGCCGAGCGCGACGTCACCATCGTCACCAACCTGATGGAGTCGCGCTACCTGGCCGGCGACGAGTCCCTCTTCCACGCCATGAAGGCGGCCACCGGCCCCGACCGCATCTGGCCCAGCGACCGCTTCTTCGCCGCCAAGGCGGAGGAGCAGCGCAAGCGCCACGCCCGCTACGAGGACAGCGCCTACAACCTGGAGCCCAACATCAAGTCCAACCCCGGCGGCCTGCGCGACATCCAGATGATCGGCTGGGTGGTGAAGCGCCACTTCGGCGCCGAGACCCTGCTGGAGCTGGTCCACCGGGGCTTCCTCACCGACGCCGAGTACGCCGCCCTCATGGACGGCCAGCACCTGCTGTGGCGGATCCGCTTCGCCCTCCACCTCATCACCGGGCGCCACGACGACCGCCTGCTCTTCGAGCACCAGCGCGCCATCGCCCGCGAGTTCGGCTACTGCGACGACGACGCCAACCTGGCGGTGGAGGCCTTCATGCAGGACTACTACCGCACGGTGATGGAGCTCAACCGCCTCAACGAGATGCTGCTGCAGCTCTTCCGCGAGGCGATCCTGGAGGCGGACCACCCGCAGGAGGTGACCCCCATCAACCGCCGCTTCCGGGCGGTGAACGGCTATCTCGAGGTGATCAACGCCGCCCTCTTCGTCAACTACCCCTTCGCCATGCTGGAGCTCTTCCTGCTCATGACCGAGCACCCGGAGCTCAAGGGCGTGCGCGCCAGCACCATCCGCCTGGTGCGCGCCCACCTGCACCTTATCGACGAACGGTTCCGGCGCGACATCCGCGCCCGCTCCCTCTTCCTGGAGATCCTGCGCCAGCCCCGGGGCATCACTCACGAGCTGCGCCGCATGCACCGCTACGGCGTGCTGGCGCGCTACCTCCCCGCCTTCGGCCGCATCACCGGGCGCATGCAGTTCGACCTCTTCCACGTCTACACGGTGGACGAGCACACCCTCATGCTCATCCGCAACCTGCGCCGCTTCTCGATACCGGAGTTCGCCCACGAGTTCCCCCTCTGCTCGCAGGTCTTCGACCAGCTGGCCAAGCCCGAGCTCATCTACCTGGCCGGCCTCTTCCACGACATCGCCAAGGGGCGCGGCGGCGACCACGCGGTGCTCGGCGCGGAGGACGCCCGCGCCTTCTGCCGCCTGCACCACCTTTCCAGCTACGACAGCGAGCTGGTGGCCTGGCTGGTGCTCAACCACCTGGTGATGTCCATGACCGCCCAGCGCAGGGACATCGAGGACCCGCGGGTGGTGCAGGAGTTCGCCGAGACGGTGGGCGACCTGTCACGCCTGGACTACCTCTACCTGCTCACGGTGGCGGACATCCGCGCCACCAACCCGGCGCGCTGGAACTCCTGGACCGCCTCCCTGCTCAACCGCCTCTACTACAGCGCCCGCAGCCTGCTGCTGCGCGGCCTGGAACGGGCCCCGGGACAGGACGAGCTGGTGCAGGCCAAGCAGGAAGAGGCGCGGCGCCTGCTGGCGGAGAAGGGGTTCAGCAACGAACGCATCAACGACCTGTGGCGCCAGCTGACGCTGGAGCACTTCCTGCAGAGCGACCCGGACGAGATCGCCTGGCACACCGAGCTGGTGCTCCAGCACCCCGACCCGGCACAGCCGCTGGTGGAACTGCGCCCCTCCCGCAGCCGCGGCTGCGACGAGCTGTTCATCGTCACCCCCGACCGCAAGGGCCTCTTCGCGCGCTGCACCGCGCTCATCGACCGGCTGCACCTCAACATCCTCGAGGCGCGCATCCACACCACCGACGAGGGGCTCGCCTTCAACAGCTTCTTCGTGCTGGAGCACGACGGCAGCCACATCCAGGGGGCGTTCCGGCGCCAGGAGGTGATCGAGGCGATGAAGGAGGGGCTGGCCCGGGAGGAAGAGCCGGCCGTGGTGCAGCGCCCCCTGTCGAAGAAGCTGCAGCAGTTCGCCCGCCGCTCGGAGGTGGAGATCGTCCAGGACCGCGAGAACCGCCTCACCCGGCTGCACCTGCGGAGCACCGACCGCCCCGGCCTCCTCGCCCTCGTCGCCCGGGTGCTGGCCGACCAGGAGATCCGCGTGCTGCAGGCCAAGATCACCACCATTGGCGCCGAGGTGGATGACCTCTTCGCCGTCACCGGCGGCGACTGCCAGCCCCTGGAGGACCCGGCGCGGCTGGCGGAGCTGGAAAAGCGCCTACTCGAGCGGCTGGACGGCTGACTTTTTCGCCACCTCGTTGCGCAGGTAGACCGGCAGCGCCCGCTCGGGCGGCACGCCGCCGCCCCGCGCCAGCTCCACGGCACCCACCGCGGCCACGTCCCGCGCGTGGATCTGCCACCCGTGGAGCACCCGGACCGGTCGGAACCTGGACATCAGCGCCTCCAGGTGGGCATCCCAGCCGCTGCCCACGGCCACCCAGTCGTCGCGCCCGGGCGCCGTCACCCGGGGCGGCGGCGCCACCCTCTCCCCCGAAAGCAGGCGGGGTCCTTCGTCCCCCACCTCCACCGCCGCCCAGTAGAGCTCGCCCATGCGCGCGTCCAGCGCGGCGAGCACATGGGCGGCACCGGCCTCGCGGAAAGCCCCCCGCGCCAGCGACAGCAGGGTGGAGACGGGAACCAGGGGAAGGTCCACGCCCAGCGCCAACCCCTGCGCCACCGCCGTGGCGATGCGCACGCCGGTGAAGGAGCCCGGCCCGCGGGAAAAGGCGATGGCGTCCAGGCGGGAGAGCGGGAGCCCCGCCTCCTCGAGCAGCTCGGCCGCCATGGGCAGCACCAGCTCGCTGTGCTGCCGGGGCGCCACCCGGTAACGCCAGATGGCGTCGCGATCGAGCGCGAGCGCGACGGAGCAGGCGGTTTCGGTGGTGTCGATGGCGAGCAGTTTCACGGGGTGCAGCGGGAATCAGGCACTGAGCTTCTCGACGCGCTCCCGCGCCTCGCGGCGGGCCGCCTCGAGCCGCTGCTGGAGCTCCTGCTCCAGGGTGCGGTAGACGCGGATCTCGGCGCGCTGGTACACCGTCCCCGGGATCTGCCCGGCAAAGGTGATCAGCGCGTTGCAGAAGGCCACATCCGCCTCCAGGGAGGAGATCTGGATCTTGAAACGGGCCGGCAATGGACGTTTCCGTGCTGCCATCTTTGCAATTCTACCTCGAACCGGGGCCGGGGGCTGCCGCCGCCTGCCGCAAACGGGAGTCGCCTCGCATTTTCTCAACGGAGCATCTCCAGCAGGTGGGTTGGCAGGTTGATGGCCGCGCTGAAGTCGGTCTCCTCCAGCCGGGCGTTGACGAAGCGGGAATCGGCCAGATCGGCCCCGTTGAAGCGGGCGCCGGCGAGGTGCGCCCCGTTGAGCAGGCTGTGGGTCACATCGGCCCCCTCGAACCGCGCCTCCTCCAGCGATGCGCCGGTGAGCGTCGCGCTGTGCACCAGGGCGTCCCGGAAATCGGAGCCGATGGCCACGGCGCGCTGCATGAAGGACTCCCAGAAGAGCGCGCCCCGGAAGTCGCTCTCCTCCATGGCGATGTCCTTCATGTAGGCGGAGGAGAAGTTGGCCTCCCGCGCCTTCACCTCGTTGAGGTTGGCGCCGAACAGGTTGGCGCCGACGAACCGGGCGTGGTCGAGCACCGCGCCGTCGAGGGTGACGTGGAAGAGGTCCGCGCCGGAGAAGTCCGCCAGCCGGGCCCTGCACTCCACCAGGTTGGCCCACTTGAGGTCCGCCCCCTTCAGGCTGGCGCCGGTGAGGTCGCAGCCGGGCATCTTCGCATTGGAGAGGTTCACCCCGTCGAGCCGGCTGCCCCGGAGCTCGATGCCCGCCAGGTCCCTGCCGGAAAGGTCGCAGTGGCGCAGGTCGGTGAAGGAGGCCGGGGCCGCACAGTCCCCTTTCGGCAGCCCGGCCGCAACGACCGCGGGGGACCACCCCCAGCACCCGAAAAGCGCCAGCACCCACACCCGCATTCCCGGCCGGAAAAAGGCGCTTTTTGTCACAAATTTTAGTATGACCATACTATTCCCCCGAATCCGCCTGCCATTCCCCCATCGCTGTGCTAGACTCCCAAGCCAAGGAAAGTCATTGAAAAACGCACGAGACGGGCAGTTTTCGAGCTTTCCGCACACTTTTGGGTGATCATCATAAAAATGTCCGACCTGCTCGAGTCACTTCGTCGATCCTCACCATTTTATGATGGTAACGCCCCTTTCATAGAAAGTCTCTACGAGTCCTGGCTGCAGGACCCCGGCAGCGTGCCCGAGGAGTGGCGCCAGCGCTTCGAGTCGCTGCCCCAGGTGGACGGCTACAGCGGCAGGGATCCTTCCCACCGGCAGATCCAGCAGAACTTCCGGCGGCTGGGCCGCGAGCGTCGCCCCTGCGCCCCCCTCGGCGGCGACGAGACACTGGCCGCCGTGGCCGCCGCCAAGCAGGCCTCGGTGCTGCGGCTGATCAACGCCTACCGGGTGCGGGGGCACCAGAACGCCGATCTCGACCCGCTCCACCTCACCGAGGTGGAACCCCTTCCCGAGCTCACCCTCGCCTACCACAACCTGTCGGAAGAGGACCTGGACCGCACCTTCAACACCGGCTCCCTCTTCGCCCCCGAGCGCCTGCCCCTGCGCGAGATCCTGGAGCTGCTGAAGAAGGTCTACACCGGCACCGTGGGCTCGGAGTACATGCACATCACCGACACGGTGGAGAAGCGCTGGATCCAGCAGCGGCTGGAGACCTACCGCACCCGCCCCGAGCTGGAGCCGGAGGACAAGCGCTGGATCCTGCGCATGCTCACCGCGGCGGAGGGGCTGGAGAAGTACCTGCACACCCGCTTCGTGGGGCAGAAGCGCTTCTCGCTGGAGGGGGGCGAGTCGCTCATCCCCCTGCTCGACGAGCTGATCCAGCGCGCCGGCCGCGACGGCCTGCAGGAGATCGTCATCGGCATGACCCACCGCGGCCGCATCAACGTGCTCACCAACATCATCGGCAAGCCCCCCTCGGAGATCTACGACGAGTTCCAGGACCGCGGCCGCCGCCACGGCGTGATGACCTCGGGCGACGTGAAGTACCACCAGGGCTTCTCCAGCAGCGTGGAGACGCCGGGCGGCATCACCCACGTGGTGCTCGGCTTCAACCCCTCCCACCTGGAGATCATCGACCCGGTGGTCGAAGGCTCGGTGCGCGCGCGCCAGCGGCGGCGCGGCGACCGCACCGGCGACCAGGTGCTGCCGGTGCTGCTCCACGGCGACGCCGCCTTCGCCGGCCAGGGCGTGGTGCAGGAGACCTTCAACCTCTCCCAGGCCGAGGGCTTCGCCACCGGCGGCACGGTGCACATCGTGGTCAACAACCAGATCGGCTTCACCACCTCGGACCCGCTCAACAGCCGCTCCACCACCTACTGCACCGACGTGGCCAAGATGGTCCAGGCGCCCATCTTCCACGTCAACGGCGACGACCCCGAGGCGGTGATCTTCGTCACCCGACTGGCGCTGGACTACCGCAACCACTTCCACAAGGACGTGGTCATCGACCTGGTCTGCTACCGCCGCCAGGGCCACAACGAGGCGGACGAGCCGGCGGTGACCCAGCCGCTGATGTACCAGAAGATCCGCATGCACCCCACCACCCGCACCCTCTACGCCGGCAGGCTGGCGGCCGAGGGGGTGGTGACGCCGGACGAGGCGCAGGCGATGATCGACCACTACCGCGACCAGCTCGACAAGGGCGAGATCGTGAGCCGCCCCGTGCTGTGCGAGGTGAACAACCCCTACCGGGTGAACTGGCGCCGCTACCTCAAGGGCAAGTGGAACGACCCGGTGGAGACCAGCATCCCGCTGGAGAAGGTGCAGCAGCTGGGCGAGCGCCTCACCGACTTCCCCGAGGGCTTCAAGCTCCACCCGCGGGTGGAGCGCATCATGCAGGCCCGCCGCTGCATGACCCGCGGCGAGCAGCTGGCCGACTGGGGCTTCGGCGAGAACCTGGCCTACGCCTCCCTGGTGGACCAGGGCATCCCGGTGCGCATCTCGGGCCAGGACTGCCGCCGCGGCACCTTCTTCCACCGCCACGCCATGGTGGTGGACCAGGAGACGGGCGAGAAGTACTTCCCGCTGCAGCACATCCGCCCCGACCAGGCCCCCTTCATCGTCATCGACTCGCCCCTGTCGGAGGAGGCGGTGCTGGGCTTCGAGTACGGTTACGCCACCGCCGAGCCCGAGACCCTCACCATCTGGGAGGCCCAGTTCGGCGACTTCGCCAACGGCGCCCAGGTGGTCATCGACCAGTTCATCACCTCGGCCGGCGCCAAGTGGGGGCTGCTGTGCGGCCTCACCCTCTTCCTGCCCCACGGCTTCGAGGGCCAGGGTCCCGAGCACTCCTCGGCCCGCATCGAGCGCTGGATGCAGCTGTGCGCCGAACGCAACATCCAGCTCTGCGTGCCCAGCACCCCGGCGCAGATGTTCCACCTGCTGCGCCGCCAGATGCTGCGCAACTACCGCCGCCCCCTCATCGTGATGACGCCCAAGAGCCTGCTGCGCCACCCCCTGGCCACCTCGCCGCTGGACGCCTTCACCGACGGCGCCTTCCGCCCGGTGATCGGCGAGCAGGACCCCATCGATCCCGAGCAGGTGGAGCAGGTGATCATGTGCTCCGGCAAGATCTACTACGAGCTGCTGGAGGCGCGCCGCGCCCGCGGCCTGGAGAAGGTGGCCATCGTGCGCCTCGAGCAGCTCTACCCCTTCCCGCGGCTCGACTTCGACGCCATGGTGGCCTCCTTCCCCATCGCCCACACCTTCGTCTGGTGCCAGGAGGAGCCCCAGAACCAGGGCGCCTGGGACCAGATCAAGCACCGCTTCTCGCGCATGGTGAAGGCGGGCAAGTGGGTCTTTTACGTGGGCCGCCCCGCGGCGGCGGCGCCGGCCACCGGCTACCACCGCATCCACGTGGAGGAGCAGCAGAAGATCATCGACGACGCCCTCAGCGGCCGCTTCGACCCTGAACTGAACCAGAGGATGTTCTGATGGCCATCAAAATCCGCGTCCCCACCCTTCCCGAGTCGGTCACCGACGCCACCGTCCTCGCCTGGCACAAGAAGGAGGGCGAGGCGGTGCGC
>JALWGP010000118.1 GCA_027038775.1 Sedimenticola sp.
TGTGCGGGTATGCGTTGGCCTGCGCTGGGTGGCCCGCGGAGGCGGGCGGTGCCGGGATCTTCGGCAGCGGAAGGGGCAGCCGACAGTGCCAGGATCGAGAGGAACAGGCGCGTCGGCAAGGGGAGACCTCCATGTGGGGGAGTGTGAACCTTAGTCCCGTTCACGGGGATGAAAAGAGTGTTGCAGATTCATGGAGGCGGGGCAATGCCGCCGAGGGTTACGCTTAATTGCCGCCCCTGTGCCAACCTTGGAATCAGCGGGCAAATCATTGTCGGGGTCCCCAGCCTCTGAATTGACCGCCATCCCTCTCTTCTGGACAAGCCTTGGCGGACTGTTGGCATTCATCCGGAAGCGCCATGAAACCGAATAATATCTCGGCGCAGGAATCCGGTGTTCTCTTTGAGAATTTCACCACTCCTTGATCCTGACTATAAGCGCAAAAAATTATCCTAAACCAGACCCTGGCGGCAATGGAATACAGCGGGTTTTCCAGATGACAGGATTTAGGCTTTGACAATCAAATAACCTCCGGCGCCAACCATAAGGCCACCCGCCGTTTTTCTGGCTGCCGCCTCCATGTTGGTTCTTTTTGCATATTCCGAGACCTTGTTCGAGCAAACAGCATAGAAGGATTTAATCCCTCCAACACTGAAAACTGTTATGAAAATCAGCACCAAGACGTCTGAGGGTTGGATGGCGGATAAATCAACGAAGGCAGGCAGCAAGCTTGCATAAAATATAATGGCCTTGATATCTCCGAGTGTCAGGACAAGTCCGGCCGCAAAGCTGGAAGCCAAGCTTTGATTGATATTGATTTTACTTGCTTTTGTTTCAGTGGCCCCCGTTTTTGAAAACAGAGAGTAACCAAGCCAAATGAGATAAATCCCGCCTATAATCTTGACGACCATAAACAGGCTTCCCAATGCCTCCGCAACCATGGATAAACCCAAAAGCGTAAAAGCAATAAAAAGCAAATCCCCCAGCACGATTCCGCCTGCCACGGCAAGACCGTTTGCAATGCCTGATGTGGCAGACCGAACAACGACAAGAGCAACACTTGCGCTGGGAACTGCTGCTAGTGCCGCCATGATCCCAATCAGGATTATTGATTCATAGATGCTCATTATTCAATGAAAACATGGCGTCTCGTGTAGCCGGTCGTTATTAGGATGTTAGCGGAACAATCTTTTTGGTTCATGTGCTCGTTAATGCTTGAGTTGGTATTTTACATCTGCGCCAGTTATTGATATCAGTCCTGCTGCGGAAAGTTCCTTGATGATTCTTTTGGGATCAACATCATCTCCCAATGTTCTGCATTGAGAGCCAATCCAATTTTCCAGTTTTTCCTTCTTGCGAGGCCGTTTTCTGCCATCAATAGCCTTCAGCCTGGTAATGGTTAACTCCGAGCACGGGGTTAGTGCGGCCTTCGTGGGATTTGGGTCCGATTGGTATGTAACTTTTTTGCACTTACGCCCGGTCCTTCTAATGTGATTTACCAATCCGTTAAAACCATTGTCCCTCGTAATTATATGGAACTCCGCATCGTCATCTGCTGTTTCTGAAAACTTACCCAAATAGTATGCAATATGGAAATCTAAATTATCTGCTCCGCTGGTTGTTATTTTAATAATTTCAATTCTAAGAAATTCAGAAAAACCAGCCCTACCAATATTTATTTTTGAGTTCTTCGGGCCGCAGAACACGAATATTCGTTGGTATTTCTGAAAATCCATCCCTTCAAGGCTTCCAATGTTTTCATAATCAACAAATGCCCAAATCATTTTCCATTCCTGTAATCAAGGATGCCTCTGAATAAGCATATGCGCAAACACCGCAAATCACCAGATACCAAAAGCTGCATGGCGAGGAACGAAGCGGTGCAGCTTTTGACAAGGGATCTTCCCCCGATAAAGTTGACACCCTGTCACACATCCAGCCCAAATTCAAACGCCTTTGGATTCTAGGTATCCCAGCGACGAATGCAGCCACTCTTCGTTGTAGAACGCGATATACCTCGCCACCTGTCGCCGCAACTGCTGCTTGCTGCCGAAGGAAAACCGTGGTAGGCATCCGATTTGAAGCTGTGAAAAAACGATTCCATGGGGGGGCTGGCACCAGCCGATGATCTGTCGGCTGAATTTGTCCGTCACGGTGGCCAGATAGCGCCACTGGCGGCCCACCTTGAGGTAGGTGATGTCTCCAACCCACACCTGGTTGGGACCGTCGATCATCACGCCCAGGCTGCGGTTGGGGATGGCTCGAAAGAAGGCGTGGTTTGCCGGGTGCGCTTGGTAAAGGTTGCTCGACCGTGCCCGCAGGCCATTCTCCCGCATCAGACGCGCTACGCGCTTCTCTGAGATGCTTTGGCCTTGTCGCTTGAGGCTGGCATGCACGCGGGGGCTCCCATAGGTGTAGCCGCTGTCCCGGTGTATCACTTCGATCTCCTTGAACAATCGATCATCCTCCCGCCGGCGAGCGCATTCGCCACGCCGACGCCACGCGTAGTACCCGCCACGGGTCACGCCATACACCCGACACATGGCACTGACGCTCAGTTCATCCCGGTTCTGCTCTATGAACGCGAAGATTTCGCCTTTCGTTCGGAACAGAACCGGATGGCCTTTTTTAGGATTTCATGCTCCTCCTTGAGTCTTGCATAATCCCGTTCGAGTTGCCTTAGCCGCTTCAACTCGGCGGCAACCTTCAGGTCGACCGGCTTCTTCATTGCCCCCTCCAGCTTGCCCTCCCGCATCTCCTTGCGCCATCGTGACAACATGAAGGGGTGGATGTCCAGCTCCTCCGCCACATCTTTGACCTGCACGCCCGGCAAGTGGCTTAGCTTGACGGCCGTCACCTTGAAATCCTCACTGTACTGATGGACCTTCCTTGGACCCTTGATTCTTGCCATTTTGCACCTCCTCGAGGTTAGTTGGAGGTGTCAACTTTTACGGGGGAGGTTTAACAGTCAGGTGAAGTAACTTGTTATGCCAAATATTCTTCAACGTTTATCCCGATATGCTTTGCCCAAGATACAATTTCTTCCTCAAACATAATTACAACTCTGCTTCTTGGCTGTGACTCAGCATAAACCCATCGGTATACCCTATCCATAAGAATGGCCTTTAATTCTGAATAAGTTTTCTCCTTATTTATCGCGGGCTTTTTAATTGCATCAAGATTACCAGCGCCGATGCCAATGATACCCAACTGTGCTCCAAGGTTATCCAGATTAGAAACACTACCTTTAATGTGTTTTGCATTCGTACCGGTTTTAATTTCAATTTCAAAAGCGGCAACAGGAATAACAGGGGAAAAGCGCATTTTTCCTTTTTTCATTCCAACTGCGCTAAATGAAAATCTTTTATCGAACCAAACAACATCGACCCATGCCGATTCAGATGCCTCTACTTCAGTTGCAACATCAAAATCTAATTTTCGGCCCATTTCGGCCACCAAATCTACAAGCCTCTTACCTAAGGTCATTCCTACTCCTTAACATGGCATAACGTCGCAAATCACCGGCAGCAAAAAGCAGAGCGAGGAACGAGCGGCGCTTTTTGCTGTCCGAGTGCATTTGCCTTGTTAGGTTAATCTAAAGTTTTCCAACTTCTATACCCATCCTTTTTCCTGTTGAATTCTAGCGATTTCATCCCATCCAACACATGTTGTTACCATGTGAAAACCGTAAGTTGTCAGGCTGATTATATTCGTGTCATTACAAATTTGATCTGGATAGTGCGCAAGTCCTGTTTTATCAACTTCGACACCAGCAATTTGGCATATTCCAAGCCGCTCAAGGTTTCGAATAACTAAGGTCGCTTCTTTGCTAGATATATCAGCTAATTCTATAATTTCAGATATTAAACAGTTCCCCGACATGCCTCTGACAACTAGCCATTTCAAGAAATGTGCATCACATGGGGAAAGCTGGTTCAAAACTTTGGCGTAGCTCGGGTGAATATTAGGATTATTTTGCGATAGATGTGCAGCAAGAAGTTCGGCAAACATGTCAGACAATACCTTGTCTTCTGTATCAGCTGCACACTCTAGCAGAGGAATCACCGTTTCGGGAAGTGCCTTGCAGGGTTTTATGCCCCGTTCTTCGAGGAACTTCTTAGCCTTTAAGATGATGTTAATCTTATTTTTAAAACGCCAGTAGTTCACGTAGTCTTGCAATAAGCCGCCAATCTCCCGGAGAGGAGGATCGACAATTTTTTCCAAAAAATCCTTTGCTATTGAAACTGATTGTTCGTCTGGATCTCTCATTGTCTACTCGCAATCGAGATATAAAATATATTTGCCCACGTATTTCATCCTAACGAGACTGTCGAATATTTTGTTTTCGCCAGCCATCCTGTTCTACTTTCCGTTTACCTGGCATCCGGTCCTTCTTTTTCATGATGCGATTGACGTCCTGGTTGGCGGTTCCCTGATTGCCCCAGTTGTCGTTCAAAGGCTCCCTGGGTGTCTTTCCCGAGGGCCTGTTCCCGTCCGCCTCCTTCCCATCATCCCAACACCCCGGCGTGCGCGAGCTTTTCGATGTTGTGTACCAGGGCATACAGTTTCCACTGGCCATCCACCTTCTTCCGCCCCCGGAACGTAAACCGATCGAGACGCTTGTGGTAACGAAG
>JALWGP010000119.1 GCA_027038775.1 Sedimenticola sp.
ATCGAGCGGTGGGGATGGGGTGACACCACCGCCAGCTGCCTCGAGCTCGGCATCGCGGGGGCGGTTGCGGCGCTGGTGGAAGCGTCCCTCGAACGGCTGCAGGGAGAGGGGGTGTGCGACCCGACCCTGGTGATCACCGGCGGCCAGGCCGGTTCAATCCTGCCGCTGATACAGGTAGACTACCGGCGGCACGACCACCTGGTGCTGGAAGGTGTGCGGCTTTGCTCTCGGAGAACCCTTGAATGATGCGACTGTTGCTGGGAGGGCTGATCGTCCTCAACGTGCTGGTGTTCCTGTATGGCTATCTTGGGCTGGACAGGAACGGCCCGTCCCGGCCCACCCGGCTGCACATGCCCGACGTGGGCAGCATCCGCCTGATCGCCACCCGTGTGACCCCGCCGCGGGAGGCCGGCGGGGAAGCGGAAGCCGAGACGCCTGCAGCCGTAGAGCCGGAAGAGACCGCCGCGGCAGCCAGCCCGCCGGCTTTGCCACCCCCGGCGGAACCGTCTCCCCCCGAAACGGCCGAGACACCGCCTGCGGTGGTGCCCGCGGACGCCCCGGTGGAAACCTCCGAAGGGGAGGGGCCGGCGAAAGGGGAGGCGCAGGCCGTCCCCGACGTGGAGAAGGCCGCTGCAGGCGAGGTCGAGCCACGGCCGGCGGAGGTCTCCGCCGCCCCTCCCCGGCCCCTTCTCTTCTGCGGTGAGATCGGGCCTTTCAGGAACCGCGTCCAGGCCCGGCGCCTCGAGGAGACCTTCGGGGTGGAGGGCAAGACCCGCGTCTACCGCCGGCCGACGATGGTGGACACCTCCTACTGGGTCTACCGCCCGCCCCTGGAGGACAGGGCCCGGGCGCGCGAGGAGGTAGCCAGGCTGAAGGAGGCGGGGATCGAGGACCTGTGGCTGATGCCGGACGGCGAATTCAGGAACGCCATCTCTCTCGGCCTCTACAGCCGCCGGGAGGCCGCCTACGCCCACGCCGAGATGTTGAGAAACAAGGGGTTCGAGGTGGAGGTGCGCCCCAGGCAGAAGGAGATGGAGCGGTACTGGCTGGCGTTCACGGACATGCCGGAGGGCATGCTGAGGGAGCTCGAGGAGCGGCTGCCGGAGGGCGTGTTCCTGGAGAAAAAAGTGTGTGAACAGGCTTCCGCGGCCCCCTGACTGGCGGTAGAATTTCCTGCACGCCGGTGTAGCTCAGTTGGTAGAGCGCCTCACTTGTAATGAGGATGTCGTGGGTTCGACTCCTATCACCGGCTCCAGCTTCGTGGCCCGTCGTCCCCGGCGGGCTTTTTTCCGCCCGGCCGGAACCTCCGTTCCCCTCCGTGTTCCAAGGCCGTGATCCATCGCATTCCGGGAGGTGGCCGAAAATGCGCAAACTGCTGTTCATCCTGCTGTGGTCCGTGGCGGTCCTGCCGGCGTGGGCCGAGGTGAAGAACATCGACAACGAGGAGCTGAAGGCGCTCATGGCCCAGGGCGTGCCGGTGATCGACATCCGGCGTCCCGAGGAGTGGCGCCAGACCGGCGTGGTCGAAGGAAGCCATCTGAACACCTTCTTCGATGCCCGGGGCCGCTACGACGTGGAGGCGTGGCTGAAGAAACTGGCGCCCATCGCCGGCAGGGACGACCCCTTCATCCTCATCTGCCGTACCGGCAACCGCACCGGCATCGTCAGCCGCTTCCTCGACCGGAAGCTGGGTTACCGCAAGGTCTACAACGTCGAGAAGGGCATCACCGACTGGATCCGCAAGGGCAACCCGGTGGTGAAACCCTCCCTTTGATCCTCGGAGTCTCGTTTACATGGGTTTCAAGTGCGGCATCGTGGGGCTGCCCAACGTGGGCAAGTCCACCCTCTTCAACGCCCTGACCCGGGCCACCATCGCGGCGGAGAACTACCCCTTCTGCACCATCGACCCCAACGTGGGCATCGTGCCGGTGGCCGATCCGCGGCTCGACCGGATCGCGGAGATCGTGCAGCCCGAGCGGGTGGTGCCCACCACCATGCAGTTCGTGGACATCGCCGGGCTGGTGGCGGGCGCCTCGAAGGGCGAGGGGCTGGGCAACAAGTTCCTGGCCAACATCCGCGAGACCGACGCCATCGTGCAGGTGGTGCGTTGCTTCGAGAACGACGACGTGGTGCACGTGGCGGGCCGGGTGGATCCCCTGGCCGACATCGAGGTGATCAACACCGAGCTGGCGCTGGCCGACCTGGAGACGGTGGAGAAGTCCCTGGAGAAGGCCACGCGCATGGCCAAGACCGGCGACAAGAAGATCCTGGCGCGCAAGGCGCTGCTCGAGCGGGTGCGCGATCACCTGGACCAGGGGCTGCCCGTCCGCTCCCTGGGGCTGGACGAGGAGGAGCAGGCGGAACTGAGGGAGCTGCACCTGCTCACCATCAAGAAGGTGCTCTATATCGCCAACGTGAGCGAGGAGGGTTTCGAGGAGAACCCCCACCTCGACGCGGTGCGCGAGCTGGCCGCGGCCGAGGGCGCCGAGGTGGTGCCGGTGTGCGCCGCCATCGAGATGGAGCTGGCCTCCCTCGAGGAGGAGGAGCGGGCCGAGTTCCTGCAGGAGATGGGGCTGGAGGAGCCGGGGCTCAACCGGGTGGTGCGTGCCGGCTACCGGCTGCTCGGGCTGCAGACCTACTTCACCGCCGGGGTGAAGGAGGCGCGCGCCTGGACCATTCCCGTGGGCGCCACCGCCCCCCAGGCCGCCGGCGTCATCCACACCGACTTCGAGCGGGGCTTCATCCGCGCCGAAGTGATCGCCTACGAGGACTTCATCGCCCACGGTGGCGAGCAGGGGGCGAAGGAGGCGGGGCGGCTGCGGCTGGAGGGGAAGGAGTACGTGGTGCAGGACGGCGACGTCATCCACTTCCGTTTCAACGTCTGAGTGGCGGTTGGCTGCGGGTCTTGCAACCCCGTGGGAGCGGCGCCCTCGCTGCGAATGAATGATTCGTGTTCGGCCCGGGGGCGGGCCTCCTAGGTTTCATCGTGCAATGAACGGCATCCCCTGAGCATCCCTGCGGCGGCTTCCAGCGCCGCCTCCAGGCTGCCGGATTCCGCGTTTCCCGTTCCCGCCAGCTCCAGCGCCGTGCCGTGGTCCACCGAGGTGCGCACCAGGGGCAGCCCCAGGGTGATGTTCACTGCATGGCCGAAACCCAGGTGCTTGAGCACCGGCAGTCCCTGGTCGTGGTACATGGCGAGCACCGCGTCGGCCCTCTCCAGGTGGCGGGGGGTGAAGAGGGTGTCCGCCGGCAGGGGGCCAAAGAGCCTCATCTCTTCGGCGCGCAGCCGTTCCAGGACCGGCGCGATCACCTCCCGCTCTTCCGTCCCCAGGTGGCCTCCCTCGCCGGCGTGGGGGTTGAGGCCGCAGACCAGGATGCGGGGATCGGCGATGCCGAAACGGATGCGAAGATCCTGGTGCAGGATGCGCAGCACCTGCTCCAGCAGCTGGGGCGTGATGGCGTCGGCTACCTGTCGCAGGGGCAGGTGGGTGGTGGCCAGGGCCACGCGCAGCCCGGGGCAGGCCAGCATCATCACCGGGTGGCCGCCGGCGAGCTCGGCCAGGAACTCGGTGTGGCCGGTGAAGGGGATGCCCGCCTTGTTGATCACTCCCTTGTGCACCGGGCCGGTGACCAGCGCGTGGGTCCGGGGCGCCTGCAGGCAGTGGGCCACCGCCACGCGCAGGGTCTCCAGCACGTAGGCGGCGTTGACGGGATCGGGGCGGCCGGGTTCACAGGGGCGCACCAGCTCCACCGGCAGGACCTGCAGCGCAGGGTGTTCCGGGCGGTAACGGTCGGGCGAGGCGAGCGTCTCTACCTGCACGGGCAGCCCCAGCCGTTCTGCCCGCATCCGGAGCAGGCTCGGGTCCGCCACCACCAGGGGCGTGGCCGTGCCCCTGGCGGCCAGCTGCAGGATCAGGTCGGGGCCGATGCCGGCGGGCTCGCCGGGGGTGTAGATCAGGGTCAATCGAGTCCTTCCAGGCGGGTTTCCACGAAGGCCTGGTCGCGCAACTTGCGCAGGTAGAGCTGCAACGCCTCTTCCGACTTGCGCTTGCGGATGGCGAGCCGGGCCTCGTCCCGCTTGCTCTCGGCGGTGACATCCTTCTCGCGTCGGTCAAGCACCTGCACGATGTGCCAGCCGAACTGGGTGCGGAAGGGCTGGCTCAGCTGCCCGATCTCCAGGCTGTTCATCACCTCCTCGAACTTCGGTACCAGATCGCCGGGGGTCACCCAGCCGAGGTCGCCCCCCTTCAGCGCCGAGGCCTTGTCGTCGGAGTGGGCGCGCGCCAGGGCGGCGAAGTCCTCCCCCCCCTGGATCCGCTGGTAGAGCTGCTCCAGCCGGATACGGGCCTCGCGGTCGGAGGTGATCTCGTCGGTGCGGACCAGGATGTGGCGGGCGTGGGTCTGCCGGACGATCTTGGTCTTGCTCCCCTGGATGTCTTCCAGCTTGATGATGTGGAAGCCGCTGGAGGCCTGCAGCGGCCCCCGGATGTCGCCCTTGTTCATGCTCAGCACCTCCTGGGCGAAGAGGGTGGGCACCTGGCCCGCCGGCAGCCAGCCGAGGTCGCCCCCCTTGAGCGCCTGCTGGCCCTGGGAGTAGCGGCTGGCTGCCGGCGGGCCAGGTGCCCACCCT
>JALWGP010000120.1 GCA_027038775.1 Sedimenticola sp.
CGATAGAACCATGGTCCCGCGGGCCCACCAGGACCACGGGCCGTCGCGGGCAGGTCTGCCTGAGGAGCCTCCTCGGGCCGAACTCCGAACCTTCGGCGGCGGGGGCGCCGCTCCTGCAACCTCAGAGAAAAACCTCCAGGTTGTCGATGAGCCGCGCCTTCCCAAGGAAGGCGGCGGCGAGGATCACCAGCGCCTGCTCGTCACCGGAGGGCCGGCCCAGATCGGCCGCGCGCCGGATCTCGAAATAGTCGGGGCGCATGCCCGCCTCCTCCAGCCGGCTCGCACCTGCCTCCTCCAGCACCCGGTAGTCGCGGCGACCGGCGCGCAGGGCGGCGACTGTCTCCTGCAGCGTCCGGTAGAGTGCCGGCGCCCGCTGCCGCTCCTCGGCGGTGAGATAGCCGTTGCGCGAGCTCATGGCCAGACCATCGGCCTCGCGCACCGTCTCCACGCCCACGATCTCCACCGGCATGGCGAGATCCGACACCATCTTGCGGATCACCAGCAGCTGCTGGTAGTCCTTCTTGCCGAAGACGGCGATATCCGGCTGCACCAGGTTGAAGAGCTTGCAGACGATGGTGGCCACGCCGGTGAAGTGGCCGGGCCGGGCGGCCCCGCACAGCCCCTCGGTGACTACCGGCACCTCCACCCGCGTGTGACGCTCCATCCCCTCCGGGTAGATGAGATCGGCATCCGGGGCGAAGAGCAGCGCCACCCCCTCGCGTTCCAGCAGGGCGGCGTCCACCTCCAGGGTGCGGGGATAGGCCTCCAGGTCCTCCCGGCGGTCGAACTGCAGGGGGTTGACGAAGATGCTCACCGCCACGCGGTCGGCCAGCTCCCGGGCGCGGCGCACCAGCGCCAGGTGTCCCTCGTGGAGGTTGCCCATGGTGGGGACGAAGGCCAGCCGTCCCTCTCCTTCCGCCAGCGCTGCGCGCAGCCCGGCCGGCGACCTCACCCGCTTCATCGGAAGCTCTGCTCCGCCCCGGGAAAGTCGCCCGAGCGCACCGCCTCCACGTAGGCCTCGAGGGCACCCTGGATGCTGCCCGCCTCGGCCATGAAGTCCCGGCTGAAGGAGGGCGCACCGCCGGGTGTGATGCCCAGCACGTCGTGCAGCACCAGCACCTGTCCGTCGCAGCCGGCTCCCGCGCCGATGCCGATCACCGGGATGGAGAGGGTGGCGGTCACCTCCCGGGCCAGCAGCTCGGGCACGCACTCGAGTACCAGCATCTGGGCGCCCGCCTCCTCCATGAGCACCGCGTCCCGGAGAATGGCCTCGGCGCCATGCGGATCGCGTCCCTGCACCTTGTAGCCACCGAGCTGGTGGACGGACTGGGGCAGCAGGCCGAGATGGGCGCACACCGGCACCGCGCGCCGGGTGAGATGGCGCACCGTCTCCACCTGCGGCTCGCCCCCCTCGATCTTCACCATGTGTGCCCCTCCCTCCTTCATCAGCCGTCCGGCGGAGTCGAGGGCCTGGCGCGGCGTGCCGTGGCTCATGAAGGGCATGTCGGCGACGATGAAGGCGCGGCGGCTGCCCCGCTTCACCATGGCGGTGTGGTAGACCATGTCGTCCATCGTCACCGGCAGGGTGCTCTCGTGGCCCTGCACCACCATGCCCAGGGAGTCGCCCACCAGCAGCACATCGGCGCCGGCCGCCTCGCACAGGCGGGCAAAGCCGGCGTCGTAGGCGGTGATCACCGCAATCTTCTCACCGGCCCGTTTCATGCGGTCCAGGGTGGAGATGGTTACCTTGTCGCTCATTCGATTCGTCTCACTGTGCGGGCGGGGCACTGTGCCAGCAGCCGCGAGGCCCTGCCCCGCCCGGGAATCTCGATGTCGCCCGCGATCTCCATCAGCGGTAGCAGCACGAAATCGCGCTCGCCGATGCCGGGATGGGGAAGCGTCAGGCGCGGCGTGGCCATGACCCTCTCATCATACAGCAGCAGGTCCAGGTCGAGGGTGCGCGGCCCCCAGCGCCGCTCGCGCACGCGGCCGTGCTGCGCCTCGATGGCCTGCAGGGCGTCGAGCAGGACCAGCGGCGCCAGGTCGGTCTCCAGCAGCGCCACGGCGTTGACGTAGTCGGGCTGGTCCGCCGGCCCCATGGGGCTGCTGGAGTAGAGGGAGGAGCGGCCCTCCAGGCGGGTGCCGGGCAGGGCCTCCAGCTCGGCGAAGGCTCCCTCGATCTGCCGGCGGGGTGCGTCCAGGTTGCTGCCCAGCCCGATCCAGGCGCGGCTCATGCGGGCGCCGGGCGCTTGCGCGGACGGCGGCGCCGGCGCCTGCGGCCGGCGGAAGGCTTGTTGCCGCCCGCCGGGTCCAGCCCCTGTCCCTCCTGGTAGCGGGTCCACCAGGCGGCCAGTTCCGGGTCGGCCTCCCCCGCCTCGGCCCGCAGCAGCAGGAAGTCGTAGGCGGCGCGGAAGCGGGGATGGGCCAGCAGGCGCGCCGGGCGCTTGCCGCGGGTGTTGTGGAAACGGGGCTGCAGGCTCCAGATCTCACGCATGGGCGTGGTGAACCGGCGCGGAATGGCCACCCGCTGCACCTGCCGTTCGATAACCCAGCCCGCCGCCTGCTGGATGGCCGGATAGGGCGCCAGCCCCTCCTCCTGCTCCAGCCGCTCCGCCATGCGTCGCAACGGTTCCCACAGCAGCACGGCGAAGAGAAAGGCGGGCGTCACCGGTTTCTCCTCGGCCAGCCGGCGGTCGGTGTTCTCCAGCCCCTTGAGCACCAGGGTGAGGGGAAACTCGTGCTCCTCGTGGCTGAGCGCCTCCTCGGTCTGGGGAAAGAGCTGGGCGAAGAGACCGTAGTGGCGCAGCTTCTCGAAGGTGGCCACGGCGTAGCCACCGATGAAGAGCTTGAGCACCTCCTCGAAGAGCCGCGCCGGCGGCACGTCTGCCAGCAGGTAGCCCAGCTCGGGAATGGGCGCCTCGGTGGCCGGCTCGATGTTGAAGCCGAGCTTGGCCGCGAAACGCACTGCGCGCAGCATGCGCACCGGGTCCTCGCGGTAGCGGGTCTCGGGATCGCCCAGAAGGCGCAGCAGGCCGGCCCGCAGGTCCTCCATGCCGGTGCTGTAGTCCACCACCGAGAAGTCGGCGATGTTGTAGTAGAGGGCGTTGACGGTGAAGTCACGCCGCAGGGCGTCCTCCTCGATGGTGCCGTACTGGTTGTCCTCCAGCACCATGCCGTTGGCGCTCTGCTCCGCCTTGCCGAAGTTGGCCGAGCGGAAGGTGGCCACCTCGATGATCTCGCGCCCGAAGCGGACGTGGGCCAGGCGGAAGCGCCGCCCGATGAGGCGGCAGTTGCGAAACACCTCGCGCACCTGCTCCGGGGTGGCGTCGGTGGCCACGTCGAAGTCCTTGGGCTCCCTTCCCAGCAGCAGGTCGCGCACCCCGCCGCCCACCAGGTAGGCCTGGTAGCCGCTCTTTTTCAGGCGGTAGAGCACCTTGAGGGCGTTTTCCGAGATGTTCGCCCGGGAGATGTTGTGCTCCGACCTGGGAATGATCCTGGGTGTGGGAATGGCGGGTTACCTGTGTCCGTGACCAGCGAAGGGGCCCAATGATAACGCTTTTTTTTCACCGAAACGATGCCAGGAGCGCCCCGTAGCCCATATAATTGCGGCTTTGTCACAGCTCCCTGCAACCCATGGAAAAGACCTTCGACCCCAAGGCCATCGAATCGCGCTGGTACCGGACCTGGGAGGAGAACGGCTGGTTCGCCCCCTCCGGCGAGGGCACGCCCTACTGCATCATGATCCCGCCGCCCAACGTCACCGGCAGCCTGCACATGGGCCACGCCTTCCAGGACACCATCATGGACGGCCTGATCCGCTACCACCGCATGAAGGGCGACAACACCCTCTGGCAGGTGGGCACCGACCACGCCGGCATCGCCACCCAGATGGTGGTGGAGCGCCTGCTGGAGGCCGAGGGCAAAACCCGGCATGACCTGGGCCGGGAGAAGTTCATCGAGCGGGTCTGGCAGTGGAAGGAGGCGTCCGGCGGCACCATCACCCGCCAGCTGCGCCGCATGGGCTGCTCGGTGGATTGGGCCACCGAGCGCTTCACCATGGACGAGGGGCTCTCCGAGGCGGTGAAGGAGGTCTTCGTGCGCCTCTACGAGGAGGGGCTCATCTACCGCGGCAAGCGGCTGGTGAACTGGGACCCGGTGCTGCACACCGCCGTCTCCGACCTGGAGGTGCTCTCCGAGGAGGAGAACGGCCACCTCTGGCACATGCGCTACCCGCTGACCAACGGCACCGGCCACTTGGTGGTGGCCACCACCCGCCCCGAGACCCTGCTGGGCGACTGCGCCGTGGCCGTGCACCCCGGTGACGAGCGCTACCGCCACCTCATCGGCGAGTTCGTGGAGCTGCCGCTCACCGGACGGAAGATCCCGGTCATCGCCGACGAATACGTCGATCCCGAGTTCGGCACCGGCTGCGTCAAGATCACCCCCGCCCACGATTTCAACGACTACGAGGTGTGGCGCCGCCACCGCGACGAGACCGCCATCGCCGACCAGCCTCACGGCGGCCTGATGAACCTCTTCACCGTGGATGCCGCCATCCGTGCCAACGAGGAAGACGACCGCGGCTTCATCCCGGAGAAGTACATCGGAATGGACCGCTAC
>JALWGP010000121.1 GCA_027038775.1 Sedimenticola sp.
GTCCCATCCCCGGCCATCCGCTGCGGGGATGCAGTCCCAGCCCCGGGCGGCGAGGCCGGGCGCCGCGGAAAGGCCCAGTGCGATGAGGAGCAGGCCGGCCTGGGCAGGGGCGGTGAGAAGGTTCCTTGAATTCACGAGGGGATTTGGGCGGACCTGTTTCTGGGATGGCCGGCGTAAAATCGCATAGAATGGCGCTTGGTTCAATCCTTGACCCCGGAAACCCGAATCCAACCATGTCTCGACGACTAGAGGAGCTGCAACGCTGGCTCAGGGAGCGCTGCGGCCTGAACGACTTTGAGGTGACGCCGGCGTCGGAGGATGCCAGCTTCCGACGCTACTTCCGGGTGCGCCTCGCCGATGGCGGCACCCGCATCGTCATGGATGCACCGCCGGACCGTGAGCAGTGCGGGCCCTTCCTCGAGGTGGCCGCCCGCCTGGAGGCGGCGGGAGTCCACGTGCCCTGCGTGCACGAGCAGGATCTGGAGCGCGGCTTCCTCCTGCTCGAGGATCTGGGGGAGCACTCCTATCTCGACGCCCTCGACGAGGCGAGCGTGGAGTCCCTCTACGGCAATGCCCTGGGGGCGCTCATGAGCATGCAGGCCTGTATCGATCCTGCGGGGCTGCCTCCCTACGACCGGGCCCTGCTCATGGAGGAGATGGGGCTCTTTCGCGAATGGCTGCTGGAGACCCACCTGAGCATGGCACTCACCGGTGCCGAGGGCGATATGCTGGACGAGACCTTCGCGCTGCTGGTGGAGAACGCCCTGGAGCAGCCCCGCGTCTTCGTGCACCGCGACTACCACTCCCGCAACCTCATGGCCGGGGTCTCTCCGGAGCCCGGCGTCATCGACTTCCAGGACGCGGTGGAGGGGCCGGTCACCTACGACTTGGTCTCCCTGCTGCGCGACTGCTACGTGCGCTGGCCGCGCGAGCGGGTGGAGGAGTGGGCCTGGGGCTATTTCCGGCTCGCTGTCCAGTCCGGCGTGATGCGCGAGGAGCAGGAGGAGCGGTTCCTGCGCTGGTTCGACCTCATGGGAGTGCAGCGCCACCTCAAGGCCTCCGGCATCTTCGCCCGCCTCTTCCACCGGGACAACAAGCCCGGTTACCTGGCCGACATCCCCCGCACCCTCGGGTACGTAGTGGAGGTGGGACAGGGCTACCCCGAACTCCAGCCCCTGGCCACCTTCGTGGAAGAGAAGGTGCTCTCCGTGCTCTGATGCTGGAGGGGATCCGTCTCATCACCTTCGACCTGGACGACTGCCTGTGGCCCTGCCGCCCGGTGATCCGCAGGGCCGAGCGGGTGGTCTACGACTGGCTGCGGCAGCACGCCCCCCGGGTCACGGAAACGATGAGCCTGGAGGCGATGTGGGAACACCGCAAGGCCTTTATGCGGGCCCATCCCGAGCTAGTGCACGACCTCACGCTGGTGCGCCTGCGCACTCTGCAGGAGGTGATGGCGCGTCACGGCTATCCCTTGGCGCTGGCGGAGGAGGCCACGGCGGTGTTCCGCGAGGCGCGCAACCAGGTGGAGCCTTACGAGGACGTGGTGCCGGCGCTCGAGGTGCTGCGCGAACGCTTCCTGCTGGTGTCGGTGACCAACGGCAACGCCCAGGTGGAGCGGACGCCGCTGGCCGGGCTCTTCCACCTCAACCTCACCTCGGCGGAGGTGGGGGCGGCCAAGCCCGACCCGGCCATCTTCCGCGCCGCCGCCGGGTGGGCCGGGGTGGAACCGGCACAGATACTCCACGTGGGCGACGACCCCGAACGGGACGTGCTCGCCGCGCGGAAGGCGGGGCTGCGGGAGGTGTGGGTGCAGCGCAACGGCGAGGCGGCCTGGCCCTGGCTGGAACACGCCCCGCCCAGGTGGGTGATTCGCGACCTGGAGCCGCTTGCGGCTGCTGTTTGACTTGACTCAAGGCGGGTGGTGCAGGTGGCCGGATACCGTGCCCGCAAACGGACAAGGTGAAACGATGGCGCGCATACGCAAATCCTCTTTTCGACGCGCTGCTTCCTGGACGAGCGCAGGCCTCATCTTTCTTTCCCTTCCCCTGGCGGCGGAGGAGCTGGTGCAGTTGGAGAAGGAACGGGTGACCGGTTCCCACATCCGTCGCATCGATGTGGCGGGCGCCACGCCCATCGCCGTCATCGACCGGCGGCAGATCGAGCGCTCCGGCCTCTCCACCGTGGCCGACGTGCTGCGCCAGAGCCCCTGGAACACCTTCGGTTCCTTCCGCGAAGTGTCGGGCAACACCGGCCAGTCCCAGGCCCAGGTCTCGCTGCGCGGGCTGGGCGCGGAGCGCACCCTGGTGCTCATCGACGGCCACCGCCTGCCCCCTTCGCCGGTGGTGGACGGCGAGGCGGTGGATCTCAACATCCTGCCGCTGGCGGCGGTGGAGCGCATCGAGATCCTCAAGGAGGGAGCCTCGGCCATCTACGGCTCCGAGGCCATCGGCGGTGTCATCAACATCATCCTGCGCAAGGATTACGAAGGCACCGAGCTCAATGGCCTGGTGGAGCGGCCCTCGCAGGAAGGCGCCGACGCCGAGGGCGCCAGCCTGGTCCACGGGGGACGCTACTCCCGTGGCAGCTACCTCTTCTCCCTCGAGTATCACAACAAGGACATCATCTGGTCCCGTGATCGCTGGTGGAGCCGCAAGGAGCTGGGAGACGGGGTGAACTTCGACACCACCCGGGGCATCAGCCTGCTGGGCAACACGGCCTGGCCCTACGCCACCGGGCTCTATGAACCCTACAAGGGCAGCTGCGATCCGGCGGTCTTCGCCGGGGTCTTCAACCATCCCGACGGCGGCCAGGTCTGCGCCTACGCCTGGGCCGACGTGGCCGGCGAGACCAACCACCTCGAAAAGGGCAGCGGCTTCCTCTACCTGGACTACGAGATCGACGAGGAGACCACCCTCTACCTCCAGAACCTGCTCTCCCGCGTCCGTTCCACGGGCCGTTTCGCACCGGCGGCGGGCTGGGTGACGGTGTTCGATCCCTTTTACGGCGACTGGGCCGACCTCGGGCTGCGCTTCCACGCCTTCGGGCCGCGCAACGACACCATGGTCAACCTGCAGCTCGATTCCATGGTGGGGCTCCGGGGCACCCTGGCCGACTCGGTGGAGTACGACCTGTTCGTCCGCTACAACCAGTACGACGCCGACTACACCGGCAAGAACTACATCCTCTACAGTGCCGCGGTGACCCACATCGAGAACGGCAACTACGATCCCGCCAATCCCTGGGCCACGCCCGCCTGGGTCATGGACGAGATGCGGACCACCATCGGCCGGGACATGCACTACGACTACTTCAATGCCGGCGTCAACCTCACCGGCGAGGCGCCCTTGGCCCTGGCCGGCGGCAACCTGGCCTGGGCGGCCGGCTACGAGTACCGCGACGAGGACTTCGCCGACATCTACGACGAGAACAGCCAGGCGGAGGACGTGATCGGCACCGCCGGCTCCTCCGCCGAGGGGGACCGTCGCCAGTGGGCGCTCTACGGCGAGGTGATGCTGCCCGTGCTGGAGAGCCTGGAACTCACCGCCGCCCTGCGCCACGACAGCTACAGCGACGTGGGCAGCAAGACCTCCCCCCAGCTCAAGGCGCGCTGGCAGCCCAGGGAGGACCTGATGCTGCGGGCGAGCTGGGGCAGGGGCTTCCGCGCGCCCAGCATGAGCGATCTCCACACGGCGCCGGGCTGGGGCGTGGAGACGGTGCGTGACTGTCCGCCCCCCTACGCCTGCGCGGCGGAGGAGGTGTGGGTGCTGTCGGGAGGAAACGAGGCGCTCGACCCCGAGCGTTCCGAGTCCTGGAACCTGGGGTTCTTCTGGTCGCCGGCGCAGGATCTCGACCTGGAACTGGACTACTACGACATCACCATCCACGACGCCATCCAGACCTACAGCGCCCAGGCGCTGCTCAACCTCGAGCACCAGGGGCTGCCCCTGCCCGCGGGCACGGCCATCGTGCGTGATGCCTGGGGCGGGATCTCCGAGATCCACAGCACCCTCTCCAACGTCTCGCGCCTGCGCACGCGGGGCATCGACCTCTCCGGGCGGTACCGGATCGGGCTGGGGAGCATGGGATCCCTGGAACCGGGGTTCACCTGGGTGCACGTGTTGGAGTACGACTACCAGCTGGCGCCCGAGCTCGAGAGCAAGGATTATGCCGGCACCTGGAGCGCCGCCGTGGGACCCGCACCCGACGACCGCGTCCAGGCGAGCCTCGCCTGGCGCTGGCGCGACTACGGTGTCTCCTGGCTGGTGGACTACATCGACGGCATGGAGGCCACCCCGCGAGACATCGACAGCTGGACCGCTCACACCCTCACCTTCACCTGGGACACCTCGTGGAACGGCCGCCTCGCCATGGGGGCGCGCAACCTCTTCGACGAGGATCCGCCCATCGACCTCGAGGTGGAGGCGGACTACACCCTGTTCTATTACCTCTACCCCATCGAGGGGCGGGTGCTGTTCCTCGACTACACCCAGCGGTTCGATTGAGCAGCCGGCTGTGCCATATGGCACAGCCGGCTGCTCAATCGAACCGCTGGGTGTAGTCGAGGAACA
>JALWGP010000122.1 GCA_027038775.1 Sedimenticola sp.
GCACCGAGGGGGACCGTCCCACCCAGAGGGGACGGTCCCCCTCGGTGCGCAGCAGGGGCACCCAGATGACGGTGTGTCCGTCCTCCCCCTCCCAGAGAACGATCTTGCGCGAAGCGAATTTCTCCTTCAGGCCGGGGAAGTCCGCGAAGGCGTTGCCGCTGCGCTGGACGATGCCGGGCACGTTCAGGTAGCGGCCGTCGTCGTGCACCCACAGGGTGTGCTCGTCCCGCCGCACCAGGCCACCAATGTCCAGGGTCATCACCACCGCCCCGTAGGTGGGCTTGCCCTCCGAGGGCCCCAGGGGACTCACCAGTTGCAGGGTGACGGCGCGAGAGAGGTCGGTGGCCTTCTCATCGATGGCCACCGGGGCCAGCGCCACTACCGGCGCCTTGGCCGAGAGCACCTCCTTCACCACCTTGGTTGGCGGCTGGTGGGGCGGCGTGGCGGTGGGCTGCCAGTGGTGGTTCTCGGGATCGCGCGACAGCCAGAAGCGCAGGATGCCGTCACGGTCGAGAAAGAGGATGTCGACGATGTCGAGCTGGTCGCGCAGGATGCGGTTGATCCACTCGGTGTACTTGAGGCGGGCGCGGGTGATCTGCGCCTCGCTCACCCGCTCGTCCTGGCCCAGCACCACACCCGGTTCGGGCAGCTTGGCCAACAGCCGCAGCATCTCGTCGCGGCTGGCCAGGTGGGTGTCCAGGTCCTGGAAGTCGGCGCGCAGGTTCTGCAGGAAGGCCTGGCGGTAGAAGAGCTCTACGCGGTCCAGCACCAGCGGCAGGTTGATGGCCACCGCACCCAGCAGGGGGAGCAGGGCAAAGACGAAGAGGAACAGCAGGATACGGGTGCGTAATGACATGGAATGTTATGCTTGCGCGGATGTTCACCATCCTGTACCAGGACGAGCACCTGGTGGCCATCGACAAGCCGTCGGGGGCCCTGGTGCATCGTACCGCAACCAGCCGCGAGGGGCACATCGTGCTCCAGGGACTGCGCGACCAGCTGGGCCGATGGGTATGGCCGGTGCACCGCCTGGACCGTGCCACCAGCGGGGTGCTGCTGCTGGCCCTGGACCCCGAGACGGCTTCGGCCCTGGCCCGCCAGTTCAAGGAGCGCAGCGTGGACAAGCGCTACCTGGCACTGGTGCGCGGCTGGCCGGAGGCGTCCGGTGTGATCGACCGCCCGGTGCACACCGGCGAGCACAGGAACCCGGAGAAGAAGAAGCCGGCGGTCACCGAGTACCGCCGGCTGGCGCAGGTGGAGCTGCCGGTAGAGGTGGACCGCTATCCCACCAGCCGCTACGCCCTGGTGGAGGTGCATCCGGTCACCGGCCGCTACCAGCAGATCCGCCAGCACTTCAAGAAGATCAGCCACCCCATCATCGGCGACACCACCTGGGGCAACGGAAAACACAACCGCTTCTTCCGCGAACGCTACGGCATCCGCCGCCTCATGCTCCACGCCGTGCGGCTGGCCTTCACCCACCCGGCCAGCGGCGACCCCTTGGCCGTGGAGGCGCCGGTGGACGGGCAGTGGCGGGGACTGTTCCGGGAGTTCGGCTGGGAAGAGCCGGAACTGTAGGAGGCCCGCCCCCGGGCCGAACTCGAAATATTCGCGGCGGGGGCGCCGCTCCCACCAGTTGGGTTCGCGGCGGAGCGCCGCTCCTACGGGGTGGAGGAACGGGTCAAAGCGCCTTCACCAGCTCCAGCACCTCGGCGGCGTGGCCCTTGGGCACCACGCCGTAAAGGGCATGGCGGATGCGGCCCTCCTTGTCGACGATGAAGGTGGAGCGGTGGATGCCCACCCGCTTCTCGCCGTTCACCTCCTTCTCCTGCAGCACGCCGTAGGCTTCGCAGGCCTGGCCGTCCACGTCGGCCACCAGCTCCACCGTGAGGCCGTACTTGTCGCGGAAGGCGGCGTGGCTGATGCAGCTGTCGCGGCTCACCCCCAGCACCACGGTGTCCAGCGCCCCGAACTCGTCGGTCAGTTCGCTGAAGTCGGTGGCCTCCAGGGTGCAGCCGGGGGTGTCGTCCTTGGGATAGAAATAGATCACCAGGTTCTTGCGGCCCCGGAAGTCGCCCAGGCGGATCATCTCCATCTCGGCGGTGGGCAGCTCGAAGTCCGGGGCCATGTCCCCCGCTTGCAGCATCTCGACTCCTCCTCTCTCGTTCTTGTTCTGGAGCGGGTTGCCGGAATGAATTCCAACCCGCTGCCTGCTCAGGCGTTGCCCGCGGGCAGCTCTCGCCGCGGCAACCACCAGCGGTAGAGCCCCACGGCGCTGGGGCCCAGCTCGGCGACGGTGGCGCGGTGGGCCTCCACGTCCGGCGGGTCCATGAGCTGGGCCTCGTCGTACATGAGGAAGGCCACCACGGGTCCCATCAGGGCCGCCGCCTCCTGCTCTTCCACCATGGTATCCAGAACCGCTTCGCCATGGAAGTTCCAGCCCACGAGGTAGCCTTCGCACCACCCGTAGGGCAGTGGCAGGGATCCATCCTCCCGCTCCACCGAGAGCAGGATGGGCAGGTAGCTGCCCGCCTCCAGCTCCGCCAGGGTGGCGTTGTAGAGATTCATCAGGATGCCCAGGATCGCCTCGGCCTCGGCTTCACTGCCGAACTGGATGTCGCCCAGTACCCGGGGCAGCCACGCCTCTGGCAGGATCTGCCGGGGCCCGGAGACCACGGCGGTGAGAAAGCCGTGGGCCGCGTCCAGCGGCATGCTGCCGGCGGACTCCATGTGGTCGAGCAGGAAGGCTTCGAGACGTTCCAGCTCGGCATCGCCGGGCCAGCTCACGAGCGGATCCCCGAGTGGCGCAGCAGGGGCTCGATGCTGGGCTCGCGGCCACGAAAGGCGACGAAGAGTTCCATGGCGTCGGCGCTGCCGCCCTGCTCCAGGATGGTCTCGCGAAAGAGCCGCCCGGTCTCGGGGTCGAGCACACCGTTCTCCTCGAAGAGGGAGAAGGCGTCGGCGGAGAGCACCTCGGCCCACTTGTAGCTGTAGTAGCCCGCCGCGTAGCCGCCGCCGAAGATGTGGCTGAAGCCGTGGGCGAAGCGGTTCCACCCGGGCGGCCGCACCACCGCCACCTCGTCACGCACCTCGTCGAGGATCTCGTAAATGCGCCCGCCCTGGTCCGGGTCGTACTCCAGGTGGATGCGGAAGTCGAAGAGGGCGAACTCCACCTGGCGCAGCATCTGCATGGCCGACTGGAAGTTGCGCGCGGCGATCATGCGCTCGTAGAGCGCATCGGGCAGGGGTTCGCCCGTCTCCCAGTGGCCGGAGAAGAGGTTCAGCGCCTCGCGCTCCCAGCACCAGTTCTCCATGAGCTGGGAGGGCAGCTCCACCGCGTCCCAGGCCACGCCGGAAATGCCGGCGATGGAGGGCCAGTCCACCCGGGTCAGCATGTGGTGCAGGCCGTGGCCGAACTCGTGGAAGAGGGTCTGTACCTCGTCATGGGTGAGCAGGGCGGGTTTCTCCCCCACCGGCGGGGTGAAGTTGCAGGTCATGAAGGCCACCGGGATCTGCTGCCGGTTGGCCGTGTTCATGCGCGACAGGCAGTCGGCCATCCAGGCGCCGCCGCGCTTCTTCGGGCGGGCGTAGAGATCGAAGTAGAACTGGCCCAGCAGCTCGCCGGAACGGCGGTCGCGGATCTCGTAGAAGCGCACGTCGGGGTGCCAGGTCTCCACCGGCTCGTCGCTTCTTCGGATCTCCACGCCGAAGAGGCGACCGATCACCTCGAACATGCCGGGGATGACGCGGGTCTCGGGGAACCAGGGTTTGAGCTCCTCCTGGGAGAGGTTGTACTTGTGCTGGCGCAGCTTCTCGCTGTAGTAGGGGAGGTCCCAGGCCTCCAGCTGCTCCACGCCGTGGTGCTCGCGGGCGAAGGCACGCAGCTCCTCCAGCTCACGCTCGGCCTGGGGCTTCGCCTTCCGGGCCAGGTCGCGCAGGAAACCCAGCACCTCTTCCGTGGAGCGGGCCATCTTGGTGGCCAGGGAGCGCTCGGCGTAGTTGGCGTAGCCCAGCAGCCGGGCCAGCTCGTGGCGCACGGCCAGGATGCGCTCCATCACCTCGCTGTTGTCGAAGCGGCCGGCATGGGGGCCCTGGTCGGAGGCGCGGGTGGAATAGGCCTCGTAGAGCTCGCGTCGCAGTTCGCGGTTGTCGGCGTAGGTGACCACCGGGTAGTAGGAGGGAAACTCCAGGTTGAAGAGCCACCCCTCCAGCCCCTTCTGCTCCGCCATCTGGCGGGCGAGATCCCGGGCGGACTCGGGCAGGCCCGCCAGCTCCGCCTCGTCGGTGACCAGCTTCTGCCAGGCGTTGGTGGCGTCCAGCAGGTTCTCCTCGAAGCGGGTGGTGAGCTCGGAAAGCTCGCTGGAGAGCTGCCGGAAGCGCGCCTTCTTCTCCTCGGGCAGGTCCACGCCGGAGAGGCGGAAATCGCGCAGGGCGTTCTCCAGCAGCTTGCGCTGGGCGCGGCCCAGGTCACCGCCCTTCTCCGCCACTTCGCGGTAGGCCTCGAACAGCTCGCGGTTCTGCCCCATCTCGGTGCCGTAGTCGGTGAGCTTGGGCAGGCAGG
>JALWGP010000123.1 GCA_027038775.1 Sedimenticola sp.
ACCGGCGCGGCGGCCGCCGCGGCCACCCCGAGGCCGGCGATGAGGCGCCAGCTCATGCCGGCCAGGAAGAGTACGAAGAGTCCGCTGGCGGCCACCAGGATGGCGGTGCCCAGGTCCGGCTGCCGGTGCTGCTCATCGCCCGGCAGCAGGATCAGCGCCAGGCTCACGGCGAGCTGTTTCCAGGTGGGTGGCAGGGAGCGGGCCGAGAGGTACCAGGCGATCATCATGGGCGTGGCCAGCTTCACCAGTTCCGAGGGCTGGAAGCGCATGAAGCCCAGGTCGAGCCAGCGCTGGGCCCCCTTGCCCACCACGCCCATGGCCAGCACCAGGGCCAGCATGGCCACGCCGGCGAGATAGAGCCAGGGGCTCCAGCGGCGCAGGGTGTGGGGATGGATCTGGGCCAGGGCGAACAGGACGCCGAAGGCGATGCCCAGGCGCATCAACTGGCGTTCCACCTGGGCCATCTCCTGGCCGCTGGCCGAGTAGAGCACCACCAGGCCGAAGCCGCACAGCAGCAGCAGCCCGGTGAGCAGGGGCAGATCCAGGTGCAGCCGTGCCAGCAGCCCGCGGGGGCGGGCCGGTTCGCTGGGCGGCAGGCCGCTGGGTGAGGCAGGATTCGTACTCATCGGCTCTCTCCGGCGGGCACCGGCGGTGCCTCACTGCGTTCGGCAGGCTCGTCCAGCAGCCAGGCGTCCATGATCTTCCTGGCGATGGGGGCGGCCGTGGCGCCGCCGTGGCCGCCGTTCTCCACGATCACGGCCACCGCAATCTTCGGCGCCTCCACCGGCGCGTAGGCGATGAAGAGGGCGTGGTCGCGCATGTGCCGGGCCACCTCCTCCTCGTTGTACTCAGCGTCCTGGGCCACGCTGAAGACCTGTGCCGTGCCGGTCTTGCCGGCGATGCGGTAGCGGTCGTTCCGGATGCGCCTGGCGGTGCCGTGGGCACCCTCCACCACGTGGATCATGGCCTTGCGGATCTCCTGCCAGTCGGTCTCGTTCACGACGGGAATGGGATGCTCCCTTGCGGGCACCGGCGTTCGCGTGCCGGCGCTCTCGTCCACCAGCTCGGCCACCAGCCTGGGCTCGAAGTAGTGTCCGCCGTTGGCGATGGCGGCGGTGGCCGCCGCCAGCTGCAGCGGTGTGGCCTGGAAGCTGCCCTGGCCGATGCCGATGATCACCGTCTCGCCCGGGAACCAGACCTGGTTGTAGCGCCTCCGTTTCCACTCCCGCGAGGGGCGGATGCCGCGCTGCTCGCCGAGGAGGTCGATGCCGGTGCGCTCGCCGAAGCGGAACTGCTTGAGGTAGCCCTGCAGCCGGTCGATGCCGGTCTCGTGCGCCAGCTGGTAGAAGAAGACGTCGCAGGATTCGGTGATGGCCTTGTCGAGGTCGGTCATTCCGTGCCCGCCCTTTTTCCAGTCGCGGTACTTGTGATCGTGCCCGGGGAGCTGGAAGAAGCCGGGGCAGTAGCGTTTCGTTCGTGGCGTGATGACCCCCAGCTCCAGGCCGGCCAGTCCCATGAAGGGCTTGATGGTGGAGCCGGGCGGGTAGGCGCCCTTCAGCGCGCGGTTGAACAGCGGCTTGTCCGGGTCGGAACGAAGCGCCTGGTAGGCTTTCGAGCTGATGCCCTCGACGAAGGGGTTGGGATCGTAGCCGGGCTTGCTCACCAGGGCCAGCACGCCGCCGTTGCGCGGGTCCAGCGCCACCGCTGCGCCGTTGTAGTCGCCGAAGGCCTCCAGCGCCACCCGCTGCAATCGGCTGTCGAGGTGCAGGCGCAGGCTCCTGCCCGGCCGGGGTGGGGTCTCGTTGAGCACCCGCACCGTCTTGCCCAGGGCGTTCACCTCCACCTGCTGGAAACCCACCTGGCCGTGCAGGGTCTCCTCGTAGGCGCGTTCCACGCCGGTCTTGCCGATGTAGGTGGTGCCGGCGTAGTTGGAGGGGTCGATGCGCTTCAGGTCCTCCAGGCTGATGCGGCCCACGTAGCCCAGCACGTGGGAGAGCACCGCGCCCTGGGGGTAGGTCCGGGTCAGGCGGGCGCGAATGGAGACCCCGGGAAACTGGTGCTGGTTCACCGCGAACAGGGCCGCCTCCTCGTCGCTGATGTCGAGCTTGACGGGGATGCTCTCGAAGCGCCGGTGCTGCCTGCGCAGCCGCTGGAAGCGCTCCAGGTCGGCGGGACGCAGCTCGACGAGGGTGGACAGCCGGTTCAGCGTCTCCTCGAGGTTGCCGGCCTTCTCCGGCACGACCTCCAGGTTGAAGGCCGGCCGGTTGTAGGCCAGCAGGCGGCCGTCGCGGTCGTAGATGAGGCCGCGGGTGGGCGGCAGCGGGATCAGCTTCACCCGGTTGTCCTGGGCGAGGGTGGTGAAGTGGTCATGCTTCATCACCTGCAGGTAGACCAGGCGGCCGAAAATCCCGGCCAGGGCCAGCACCACGCCCACTCCCGCCGCCAGGGCGCGGCGGTTGAAGAGCCTCCCTTCGCGGCGGTAGTCCTTGAGCTCGAAGCCGGTGTTCACGGTGTGTGGAAGCGCCTGCGCAGGTCCCGCATGACGATGAAGAGCCAGGGCCAGATGAGGCCGCCGAGAAGCGGCGCCATCCAGGATTCGGCCGTCTTCGCCGGGCGGCCGATGGTGCCGTCCACCCAGAAGAAGAGCAGTCGTTCCACCACCAGCAGCGCCACCACGAAGACCGACTGTTGCCACAGGGGAAAGACCCGCACCCGCCGGTAGGTCTTCAGGGTGATGAAGCCCACCACCGACAGGCCGAGGGCGTGCTGGCCGAGCAGGGTCCCGGTGAGGATGTCGAGCAGCAGCCCGGTGACGAAGGCGAAGCCCACGCCCACCTTTTCCGGCACCGCCATGCACCAGTAGACCAGCACCAGCGCCGTCCACTGGACCCGGTAGAGCTGGAGGTTTTCCGGCATGGGCAGGACGCTCAGCACCAGGCTGATGAGCAGGGTGGCGAGGATGATGCTGTAGCCGCGCATCAGGGGGCCACCAGCTCCTGTGCGGGCGAACCGGCAGGCGCCGCGGGAAGCACCGGGCGCTCCTCCTCCATCTCGGGGGGGGTCACCTCCCACACCAGGAGCACCTCCCGCGTGCGGTCGAGCTGCGCCAGCGGCGTGGCCGTCACCCGGGCGAAGGGCTTGCCCGGCACCCGCTCCACGCCGGCGATGCGCGCCACGGGATAACCGGGCGGAAACTTGCCGCCCAGGCCCGAAGTGACCAGCAGGTCGCCCTCGCGGATGTCGGCGTTGTTGGGCAGGTAGGGGAGTTCCAGCCGGTCGATGCGGCCGGTGCCCACGGCGATGGTGCGCAGACCGTTGCGCAGCACCTGCACCGGCAGGGCGTGGTGGGCGTCGGTGATGAGCAGCACGGTGGCGCGCAGCGGCGTCACGTGGGTCACCTGGCCCATCACCGCGTGGGCGTCGAGCACCGCCTGGCCGGCGAAGACGCCCGAGGCGCTGCCCTTGTTGATCACCACCTGCTGGCGGAAGGGGTCCAGGTCCATGGCGGAGAGCTCCGCCACCAGCACCCGGTTGCCGATCTTGTAGGCCGAGCCGAGGAGGTCGCGCAGCCGCTCGTTCTCCGCCTGCAGGGAGGCGAGCTGCTGCAGCTCGGCCTTGAGCTCGAGGTTCTCCCGCCTGAGGTCACGGTTCTCCTGCTCCAGCCGGCTGCGGTCCTTGAGGCTGTCGGCGATCCAGCCGCCGATGTCGGCGGGCAGCTCCGCCAGCAGCTGGATGGGATAGGTGAGGGTGGCCAGTACGCTGCGCAGGGTCTCGGTCTGGTGGAACCGGTGGTCGAGCACCATGAGCAGGATGGAGAGCATCATGGCGCCGATGAGTCGCGCCCCGGGGGAAGGTCCTTCTGCGAATATGAACTTGATTTCGGATTACTCCACGCTGAAGAAGTCTCCCGCCTTCTCGTCCATCAGCTCGAGTGCGCGGCCGCCGCCCCGGGCCACGCAGGTCATGGGGTCCTCGGCCACGATCACCGGCAGCCCCGTCTCCTCCTCCAGCAGCCGGTCCAACCCCTTGAGCAGGGCGCCACCGCCGGTGAGGACGATGCCGCGCTCGGCCACGTCGGCGCCCAGTTCGGGCGGCGTCTGCTCCAACGCCTTGCGCACCGCGTCCACGATGCCGGTGAGGGGCTCCTGGATCGCCTCCAGGATCTCGTTGCTGTTGAGGGTGAAGCTGCGCGGAATGCCCTCGGCCAGGTTGCGCCCCTTCACCTCGATCTCCTGCACCTCGTTGCCGGGCCAGGCGGTGGCGATCTCGTGCTTGATCTGCTCGGCCGTGGCCTCGCCGATGAGACTGCCGTAGTTGCGGCGCACGTAGTTGATGATCGCCTCGTCGAACTTGTCGCCGCCGATGCGTACCGAGTTGGCGTAGACGATGCCGTTGAGCGAAAGGATGGCCACTTCCGAGGTGCCGCCGCCGATGTCCAGCACCATGGAGCCGCGCGCCTCGTCCACCGGCAGGTTGGCGCCGATGGCGGCCGCCATGGGCTCCTCGATGAGATAGACTGCGCGCGCGCCGGCGCGCGCGAAGTCTATCTCATCGAGG
>JALWGP010000124.1 GCA_027038775.1 Sedimenticola sp.
GTGGTGGAGATGGCCCATGCCGGCGGTGTCTCCGTTGAGGGCGAGCTGGGCTGCCTGGGCTCCCTGGAGACCGGCATGATGGGCGAGGAGGACGGCCACGGCGCCGAGGGCCAGCTGGACATGGACCAGCTCCTCACCGATCCCGACCAGGCCGCCGACTTCGTCAAGCAGACCGGCGTGGACGCCCTGGCCATCGCCATCGGCACCTCCCACGGCGCCTACAAGTTCACCAAGCCGCCCACGGGCGAGGTGCTGCGCATCGACCGCATCAAGGAGATCCACGCGCGCATCCCCGACACCCACCTGGTGATGCACGGCTCCTCGTCGGTACCCCAGGAGTGGCTCAAGATCATCAACGAGTACGGCGGCGACATGGGCGAGACCTACGGCGTGCCCGTGGAGGAGATCGTGGAGGGCATCAAGCACGGCGTGCGCAAGGTGAACATCGACACCGACCTGCGCATGGCCTCCACCGGCGCCATCCGCAAGCACCTGCACGACAACCCGAGCAACTTCGACCCGCGCAAGTTCCTCAAGGCCGCCACCCAGGCCATGAAGGAGATCTGCAAGGCGCGCTACGAGGCCTTCGGCAGCGCCGGTCACGCTTCCAAGATCAAGCCCATCTCCCTGGAGGAGATGTACAAGCGCTACGAGAGCGGCTCCCTCGATCCCAAGATCAGCTGAGCCGGGCTCGCACCGCTTCCGGGGGCGCTTCGGCGCCCCTTTTTTTGCGTGAAGGTGTGGACCGGGGTTCAACCCGGAGGTGGTTGAATGCCGTGCCGCATCAGCCAGTCCCGGTCCAGCTCCCAGCGCACGTGGTCGATATCCGGGGCCTCCAGCACCAGGTCCCGTGCGCGGGTCTGGATCCTGGCCAGCCGCTGCTGTGCTGCCTGGAAGGCGGGAGCGTCGCCGGGCTGGCCGGCCACCTCGGGAAAGAGGAGGCCGAGGACCCGCTCCACAGGTACGGCGGGCGAGCGGGGCGTGCTCATCACTGCCGTGGCCCCTTCCACGCGCAGCACCCGGAAGGGATAGGGAGAGGCGGATACCTGCGGATCCGACTCGAGGAGGTCGTTGAGTTCGGCCACCCGGGGCGGCTCGTAGAGGGCGAGCAGGACCAGGCCCAGGATCAGGGCGAGGAGAAAGGCCGCATAGATCCGGGTGCCGCGGTCGAGGGGCATGGCGGGGTTTCCTCTCCTGGACGATGGTTTTCAGTCTGGCGGCGAAGCCTTGCCGTCGCCATGACGATTCTCATCAATCGCGGAAATTCTTGAACTGCAGGGGCAGACTGTAGTCCTTCTCCCGCAGCAGGGCGATCACCTGCTGCAGGTCGTCCCGCTTCTTGCCGGTGACCCGAAGCTGGTCGCCCTGGATCTGGGCCTGCACCTTGAGCTTGGTGGCCTTGATCTCTTTGACGATCTTCTTGGCCACGTCGGAAGGAATGCCCTGCTGGACGAGCACCTGCTGGCGGGCGGCGTTGAGGCTGGTGACCGGCTCCTTCACGTCGAGGGCCTTCACGTCCACCCCGCGCTTTGCCAGTTTCTCGCGCAGGATGTCCAGCATCTGCTTCAGCTGGAACTCCTGTTCGGCGCGCAGCTCGATCTCTTCCCCTTTCAGCTCGAAGCTGGCGTCCACCTCCTTGAAGTCGAAGCGGGTCTGGATCACCCGGTTGGCCTGATCCACGGCGTTGCGGACCTCCTGCAGGTCCACCTCGGAAACGATATCGAACGATGGCATGGCACTCCTCCGGCCGCTGTTCCCTGGCCCAAGGCTACCACGAAAGGCGGGGTCAGGCCGCCTGTCCCTCTTCCTCCATCTCGAGGAGCGTGCGCAGTTTCTGCCGGGCGCGGAACAGCCGGGTGCCGGCGCCGGCCACCGAGAGCCCCAGCCTGAGGGCGATCTCCTTCTGGGAATAGCCGTGGAGCACCTGGAGCAGCAGGGGCTCGCGGTATTCGTCGGGCAGCCGTTCCAGGGCGTTGCGCAGCACGAAGGCCTCGGTGGAGGTGTCGTAGTAGGTATGGCCGTCACCCAGCGCCTCCACGGGCATGTCGCTGTAGCGCGGCTGGATGCGCTCGAAGCGGCGGGCGTTCTCGCGGCGCAGGATGGTGATGAGCCACCCCCTGGCGGCCTCCGGCTTGTGCAGCTTGTCCAGCGATTTCCATGCGCGCAGGAAGGTTTCCTGCACCAGGTCGTCGGCGACGCTGCTGTCGTGCACCAGCCACAGTGCGTAGCGGTAGAGGTCGTCTCGGAATCGGCCGATGAGGTGCTGGAAACGTGCCTGCCGCAGGATCTGGCGCTCTTCTTCCGGCGGTACGGCCTGGTCTCGGGGTGCTGTGGCGATGGTGTGCATGAATGGCTCCGGTCGGCGTTTTCAAGGTCTCTGTGCTGATTGTCTGCACATGTCGTGCCAGAGCTGTAATGCACTGATTTTTTGGTGTTTTTGTTGTTCTTGGTCTTCCTGGTCCGCTGCTGGAGGTAATGTTTCATCACGTTACAGGATCGACCTGTAACGAAACGTTACCCTTGGGGACGGAAGGCCGGGTCGTTGAGGCACGGACGGAGGAGCGACATCGCGGTCGGGCGGAACGGGTACAGGTGGGGCCGGACTCCCGGCTCGACGAGGAGTTCGGCTCTGACAGTTTTTCCCGTGCGGAGCGGTGCCGGGAAGCCGCAGAGGGGGTGGCGGGCATGCAGGCCCAGGGCCTGCTGCCGGGCGAGTCGGTGGTCCTTGCAGCCCAAAGACCACCTGCGCCGTCACGCAGGCATTCCGTGCAATGTCCGTGCGTGCCCGATGATCACCGTGCCCGAGGTGAAAGCAGATGCAGGCCGTATTTCCTGATCTTGCGGTCCAGGGCCGGGCGGGAGATGCCGAGGATGCGGCAGGCGTTGGCTTTGTGGCCGCCGGTGTGGTCGAGAACGCGCTGAATGTGTCTCGCTTCCACCTCTTCCAGGGTCAGGAGCGGCTCGTCGGCCTCCTGTGCGGAAGGGGGAACGGTCTCCTGCGTGCCGTGGAAGCGGATCAGGTCGGCGGTGATGGCGCCGTCGCGGGCTTGCACTACCGCCTGGGTGAGAACATTCTCCAGCTCGCGCACGTTGCCGGGCCAGTCGTGGGCCAGCAGCCGCGTCCTGGCCTCTTTAGTGAGGGGCGGCACCGGCCGCTCCATGCGCTGGGCGGCCCGCTCGAGCAGGGCCTGGATCAACAGGGGCAGGTCCTCCGGCCGTTCGCGCAGTGCGGGGAGGTGGATGGTGATCACCTCCAGCCGGTAGGCCAGGTCCTCACGGAAGCGCCCCTCGCGGGCCAGCTCGAAGAGGTCCCGGTGGGTGGCGGCGATGATGCGGCAGTTCACTGGCACCGGCCGGGTGCCCCCCACCGGCTCCACTACCTGTTCCTGCAGGGTACGCAGCAGCTTGGCCTGCAGGGGGGAGGCCAGCTCGCCGATCTCGTCGAGGAAGAGGGTGCCGTCCTGGGCCTGCTGGAAACGCCCCGGCTTGCGCGCCACGGCGCCGGTGAAGGCGCCTTTCTCGTGGCCGAAGAGTTCGCTCTCCAGCAGGGTGTCGACGATGGCGGCGCAGTTGACGGCGATGAAGGGGCCGCTGCGGCCGCTGTACTGGTGCACCAGCCTGGCCACGATCTCCTTGCCGGTGCCCGATTCCCCGGTGATGAGCACCGGCGCGTTGCTTTGGGCGGAGAGCGCGATCTGCTTGCTCACCGCCAGCATGGCGTCGCTGCGGCCGATGAGCTCGCGGGCGCGGACGGGACGGTCCCCGGGTTCGTCGGCGGTGGCGGCGCGGCCGGCCAGCGCCTTCTCCACCGTGGCCTGCAGCAGGTCGGTCTTCACCGGCTTGTGGATGAAGTCGCAGGCGCCGTCCTGGATCGCCTGGATGGCCAGTTCCAGGTCGTGGACCCCGGTCATCATGATGATGCGGGTGCCGGGAGCGAGCTCGAGCAGCCGGGGGATCAGGGTGTTGCCGAGGCCGTCCGGCAGCTGCTGGTCGAGCAGGACGAGGTCGGGACGAAGGGTCTCGGCCTGCTGCAGCGCCTCGGCGCAACCGAAGGCGGCGTGGGTCTCGAAGCCCTGCTCCTGGAAGTGGAGTGCCAGCATCTGGCTGAGGGAGGCGTCGTCCTCGACGATGAGCAGCCGGCGGGTGGTCATGGCGACGCCTCCCGCCACACCGCCAGGGCCAGCAGCAGCCAGCCGGCGAGAAAGGCGGTACCGCCGAAGGGGGTGATCGCTCCCAGCCAGCGTTCCCCGCTGAGGGCGAGGAGGTAGAGGCTGCCGCTGAAGAGCAGGATCCCCGCGGTGAAGGCGGGGGCGGCCCGGCGCAGGGCGGGCGCCGGCACCTGGCGCTGGAGCAGACCGGTGGCCAGCAGTGCCACGGCGTGGAGCCCCTGGTAGTGGACCGCCTTCTCCCAGGCCGACAGCAACCCGGCGGGCAGGCGACCGGCCAGGGCGTGGGCGCCGAAGGCCCCCAGCAGCACGGTGAACAGCCCGGCCAGCGCGCCCGCGAGCAGGGTGGTGCGGGCGTTCATGCCCGCACCAC
>JALWGP010000125.1:0-1706 GCA_027038775.1 Sedimenticola sp.
CGGTGGGGCTGTAGATGGTGTAGAACCGCCCGGCGGTGAGGCCGTGTTCCCCCAGGGAGCGTTGCCAGGCGGCGATCACCTCCTCGGGGTTGTCTTCGTTGGCGGCGGTGTCGAGCTGGTTGAGGATGTAGAGAAACTTGTCCGAATCGGGTCGTGTGATGGTGTTGGCCACCAGGTGCTGGAGGGTGTCGCGCATCGCCCCCGGCTCGGGATGGCGGGCGTCGAAGAAGACCAGCACCAGGTCCGACAGGTCGATCATGTGATCGGTGATGCGCAGCGTGGAGGTGCGCTGGGCGTCGGCGTCGAAGCCCGGGGAGTCGATCAGGATCTTGCCCTTCAGCTTGGGGCTGTTGCAGGTCTTGAGCTGAAGATAAGCGTCGATGCGCGCCCCTTCGCCCTCGGCCACCGCTTCGATCTCGCGGCTGAATTTGTAGAAGGGAAAGCGCGGATCGGAGTCGAGCGACACCCCGGGCAGGGTGTGGGGCTCGGGGTCTTCGCTGTAGCAGATCACGGTGAACTTGTCGTCCACCGCCTGGTTGCCGCTGCGTTGCAGCTCCATCCCCAGGTAGTTGTTGATGAAAGTGGACTTGCCCGCCGAGAAGGTGCCGAGAATGGAGATCAACGGCCACCATGGAATCTGCATGGCAAAGGACTCTTCCCTGTCCAGAAGCCCCATCCGATGCGCCACGGTGTCGAGATCCCGGTAGCTCTGCACGGCGCGCAGCAACACCGGGTTCTCCCGGGCCAGGTGGGTTTCGAGCTGATTCAGGCGTTGTTCGACGTGTTGGTTGTTGTGTGTCATGAATACCTCGATCGGTTCCTGAAGGATTCCCTGGAAAGCCCCGCGATGGTACTCCTGCGCGGCGGATTTCGGTAGAGGTGAGGGGCTGTCGCGGTGGAAAAAGGAAGGCGATTGGCGCATAATGATGCGTCGCGCGAAATGGTTCCCGGGAGGGTGGCGGCGGGTGGTCCGCCGCTGACAACGACAACGAACGAGAAGTTTGGAGGATTGCATGGCTGAACTGTTCTCTGCAGACTGGATGGCGTCTTTTGCAGAAAAATGGAACGAGGAGCCGGAACTCACCGGCCCGCTGGGCGAGATCGGTTTCAACAGTACCGTGGGGTACGGTTTCCCCGACGAGGATCAGCCCCGGGGCGTGCTGGTGGTGGAGAACGGCAAGGCCGTCTCGGGTGGCGCCTACGAAGGCCAGGAACTCAACTGGGACATCCGCGCCTCCGAGGAACAATGGCGCAAGTGGATCGCCAAGCCGCCCGGCATGATGGGGCTGGGTACCGCTTTCGCCTCGGGCAAGATGAAATTCAAGGTGGGCGACTACGCCGCCATGCTCAAGGAGCCCAGGATGGCCAAGCCGTTCATCAAGAGTTTTTCGGTGATGGCCAAGGCCTGAGCCGTGTCCTGTCCTCTGGAAGGAGGCCGTGGTGGCGCCGGTGATGCCGCGCGCTTCAGACCGGGTTTGCTGCAAACCGCCGCGAGCGGTTTCGTCCGCCTTGGAGCGGGGCTTCTGCCGCACTGTTGAGAGATTGGCTTAACCATATGATCAAGAAAAGAAAATTGCAGGCCTGGCTGGGCGGGCTCCTGGTGCTGTTACTGGCCGGCACCGGCCTGGCGCAGCAGGAGAAGCCGGAGATCTTCATCGTCCAGGCCTCTGACCGGCAGCCCACGGTGGCCGTGAGTGGCACTGTGG
>JALWGP010000125.1:1716-14303 GCA_027038775.1 Sedimenticola sp.
CCGGGGCGGATCAAGTACATCGCCGGCATCGAGGGCGATTTCTTCAAGGAAGGAACGCTGCTGGTGGCCATCGACGACTCCGAACTGCTGGCCAAGCGCGCGGCCCTCTACGCCCAGCTGGCCACCGCCGAGGCGGAGCTGCGCAATGCCAGTGTGCAGTACTCGCGCGAGCTCTGGTCGCCTCAGTCCAAGGCGGCGCCGGGCGGCATGGCCATCCCCAACCTCTTCGACCAGATGTTCACCCGTCCCGCGGAAGAGTTCATGGACATCCGCGACCAGGACGCCGAGCGCAGCGCCGACCTCTTTTCCGCGAGTACCCGCATCGAACAGGCGCGCAACGCCATCATGCGCATCCGTTCCGAGATCCAGGCGCTGGAGGCCAAGATCCGGGACGCCAAGGCGGTGGCCCCCTTCGACGGTGTCATCATCAAGAAGATGGTGGAGGTGGGGGACACCGTGCAGCCTGGCCAGCCCATGCTGAAGTTCGCCGACGTCACCTGGCTGCAGGTGGAGGTGGACGTGCCGGCGCGGTTGGTCACCGGCCTGCAGGAGATGATGGTGCTGAAGAAGGCCGCCATCTTTGACGACTATCCCGAGCCGGTGGACGTGCGCGTGGCGCAGATCTACCCCATGGCCGACGCCCAGCGCCATACCATCAAGGTGAAGTTCGACATTCCCCAGGGCATCTCCCAGCCTGGCATGTACGCCAAGATCCTCATTCCGGACACCAGCCAGGCGGCCGCCACCGGCAGCCTGCCGGTGGTGCCCGTCAGCGCCATCCGCTACCGTGGCAGCCTGCCGGTGGTGTACGTGCAGAACGAGGAGGGCAAGCCGGAACTGCGCCTGATCCGCGAGGGCAGGCGGCTCGGCAACGGGATGGTCACCGTTCTCTCCGGCCTGGCGCCGGGAGACCGGGTCTACGCCAACCCGCCACCCGGCTTCATGAGTGGTTCCTGATCCTTGCGGAGACCCGGTGTGCCGGCGGGCCGGCGCCGGGCTTGTCCGTTTCGAGCGGCGGGCCGGCATCCGTGGCCTGCATTCGTGCAAGCACTAGACTCAAGTTACTGAAGGGATGAGCGACCTCGACAACAATCAGCAGGGAATCCCCTCTTCCGGCGGCGCGGAGGCCACCGAGAACCTGGGGCTGGCAGGGCGGACCGCGAAATTCTTCATCAACTCGCCACTCTCCCCCCTCTTCTACATCACCATGTTCCTGCTGGGACTGGGTGGGCTGATCATGACCCCGCGGCAGGAGGATCCCCAGATCTCGGTGCCGCTCATCGATCTCTTCATCCAGTATCCCGGTGCGCCGGTGGAGGAGGTGGCTTCCCTGGCCATCCAGCCCCTGGAGCGGATGATGTGGGAGATCCAGGGGGTCAAGCACGTCTACTCCGCCTCCGACCGGGGGCGCGGCATGGTCACCGTCCAGTTCGAGGTGGGCGAGGAGATGGAGCCCTCGCTGGTGAAGGTGAACGAGCAGCTTGCCTCCAACATGGACAAGATCCCCCAGGGGGTCTCCATGCCCCTGGTGCAGGCCAAGGGTATCGACGACGTGCCGGTGGTCACCCTCACCCTCTGGTCCGACAAGGACTTCAATGGCGACGGCATCCCCGACGTGGACGACAGCCAGCTGCGGCGGCTGGCGCTCTCCGTGCTGCAGTCGATCAAGGAGATCCCTGAAACCGGAGAGGGTTTCGTGGTGGGCGGCCGCGCCGAGCAGGTCACCATCGAGGTGCTGCCGGAGCGGCTGGCCGGCTACGGCATCAGCCTGGGACAGGTGGCGCAGGCCATCCAGGCGGCCAACTCGGAGCAGCAGGTGGGCAACCTGGAGAGTGGCGGCTCACACTTCACCGTGGTCACCGGGAAATTTCTCCAGACGGCCGACGACATCGCCGGCCTCAAGGTGGGCAGCCACAACGGGGTGCCGGTCTACGTGCGTGACGTGGCCCACGTGCGCCAGGGCCCCGAGGACGCCAAGCAGTTGGTGGCCTACTACACGGGGGCGGCGGCCGAGAATCCCGATCTCGCTGTGAGCGTGCCGGCGGTGACCATCGCCATCGCCAAGAAGAAGGGCACCAATGGCGTGATGGTGGCCGAGAAGATCCTGGAGCGGGTGGAGAGCCTCAAGGGACGCCTCATCCCCTCCAACGTCCAGGTGAGCGTCACCCGTAACTACGGCAAGACCGCAGACGACAAGGTCAAGGCGCTCATTCTCAAACTGTTCGTCGCCACCTTCTTCGTCTTCCTCCTGGTGTGGCTCGCCTTCCGCGCCCTCAAGCCGGCCATCGTGGTGCTGCTGGTGGTGCCCGTGGTGCTGCTGTTCACCATCTTCGGCGCCTGGATCCTGGGCTTCACCATCGACCGGGTCTCGCTGTTCGCGCTCATCTTCGCCATTGGCATCCTGGTGGACGACGCCATCGTGGTGGTGGAAAACATCTACCGTCGCTGGCTGGAGAAGGGCCAGACCGATGCCGAGACCGCCGTGGACGCGGTGCGGGAGGTGGGGAACCCCACCATCCTGGCCACCTTCACGGTGATCGCCGCGCTCCTGCCCATGGGCTTCGTCACCGGCATGATGGGGCCCTACATGATGCCCATCCCGGCGCTCGGCTCGGTAGCCATGTTCATCTCCCTCTTCGCTGCCTTCGTCTTCACGCCCTGGCTGGCGCACAGCAAGCTGTTCAAGCCCTCCATGCAATACCTGAGCAACGCCTCCAAGCGTGAGCATGAAGAGGCGGAGAAGCTGGAGAAGGTCTACCGCCGCATCCTGGTGCCCATGATCGAGGACCGCCGCAAGCTGACCCTGTTCCGGCTGGGGCTGTGGGGGCTCTTCTTCCTCGCCTGCTCCATGTTCTACTTCAAGTTGGTGGTGGTGAAGATGCTGCCACTGGACAACAAGCCGGAATACTCGGTGGTGCTGGACATGCCCGAGGGCACGGCGCTGGCGGAGACCGCAAACCGCGCCAACCAGGTGGCCAACCTCGTGCGCAAGTTTCCCGAGGTGACGGCGGTGCAGATCTACGTGGGTACCGCCAAGCCTTTCGATTTCAACGGCATGGTGCGTCACTACTACCTGCGCAAGGAACCCTGGCAGGCGGAGATCCAGATCCAGCTGCTGGACAAGCACGAGCGCGAGCGTACCAGCCACGAGATCGCGGTGGAGACGCGGGAGAAGCTCGAGGCGTTGTTCAAGGACGTGGACGTGCGCTACGCGGTGGTGGAGATGCCGCCCGGGCCTCCGGTGCTGCAGTCGGTGGTGGCCGAGGTGCACGGGCCGGACGGGCCCACCCGGAGGACCGTGGCGGCGGATCTGACGAAGATCTTCGAAAAGGCGCCCAACCTGGTGGACGTGGACAACTACATGCGCGAGCCCCACGACTACTGGCGCTTTATCGTCGACCGCGACAAGGCGGACGAGCGCGGTATCTCGGTGGAGGCGATCAACAAGAACCTGGCCATGGCCCTGGGTGGCATGGTGCTGGGTGACGTGAAGCAGCGGGCCGGGCACGAGCCGGTAAACATCGTCATCCAGGTGCCGCTGGCCGTGCGCTCCCAGGTGAGCCGGCTGGGCGACATCCTGGTGCAGTCTCCCGGTGGCGTCAGCGTGCCCCTGCGTGAGCTGGGCCGGTTCGTCAAGGTGCCCGAGGATCCCATCATCTACCACAAGGACCTGCGGCCGGTGGAGTACGTGGTGGCCGACGTGGGCGGACGCTTCGCGGCGCCGGTTTACGGCATGCTCGAAGTGGAGGAGCTGCTGGAGACCTGGAACAACGGCGAGCCCTACGTGACGCCGGACAACGTGAAGCTGGTGGAGGAGACCTACTGGACCGGTCCGCCCCCGGACGACGCCCGCTCCGCCTTCGAATGGGCGGGAGAGTGGACGGTCACCTACGAGACTTTCCGCGACATGGGCATCGCTTTCGGCGCGGCGCTGGTGCTGATCTACATCCTGGTGGTGTGGGAGTTCGGCAACTTCCGCATCCCCGCCCTGATCATGGCGCCCATCCCCCTGACCCTGCTGGGCATCATTCCCACCCACGCCATCTTCTTCGCCAACGGCTGGGGCGGCGAGTTCACCGCCACCTCGATGATCGGCTGGATCGCCCTGGCCGGCATCATCGTGCGTAACTCCATCCTGCTGGTGGATTTCTCCATCCACGAAGTGGCGAAGGGGGTGCCCGTGGCCGAAGCGGTGATCCGGGCGTGCAAGACCCGGACCCGCCCCATCCTCATCACCGCCTTCGCCTTGGTCTTCGCCTCCACGGTGATCTTCTTCGATCCCATCTTCCAGGGCATGGCCATCTCCCTGGCCTCCGGCGTTCTGGTCTCCACCCTGCTCACCCTGGTGGTGATTCCCCTGGGCTGCGTGCTCGCTTCCAAGTCGCTCTGCGAGGTGGCCGGCCGCAAGTGTGACAAGCCGCAGAGTGGTGGCGGTTCCACGTCGGGAGCGGCGAAAGGGCCTTCCGTGGCGAAACGGGCCTGGCAGCTCATTGCCACCCTGATCATCGCTCTCTTCAACCTTGCAGGCATGGTGATCCGGCTGGCGAAGTCCTGGCGCTCCGGGGCAACGGCGCCTGGTGCCGGTCGGCCGGAGGCGGCGGCGCCGAAAGCACCCGAACCGGAACCTGCACCGGAGAAGCGGAGCATTCCCGTGGTGGAGGCGCCGGCCGGGCAGGTCGCGGAAACCCCGGGCGAGCAGGGCGGTGCCGCACGGGCGGAACGGGAGAAGCCGGGCATCGAAGAGGTGTTGGCCTCCCTGGAGGAGAAGGTTCCCACCGGCAAGGCCTACCGCAAGCCCACCACGGAGAAGGTGGAGTACCCCATCGACTCGGCGGCGTCGACCGATGACCTGGAACTCATCTCCAAGCCGCTGGAGAAGTCCTCTGTCCTGCAGGAACAGAGCACCGGAAAAACGGCCAGGAAGGTGGCCGTGAAGAAGACGGCCAAGAAGGTGGCCAAGAAGGTGGCCAAGAAGGTGGCCAAGAAGGTGGCCAAGAAGAAGACCGCTGCCAGGAAGAAGACGACCGCCGCGGCCCGGAGCGGTTCGTCGGGAGGTGCGGCCGCGCCCGGGCCGGTGAAGAAGACGGAAGCGGCCGCCGGCAGGAAGAACGGCCGCCGCGGCATCCGCCTCAAGAGCCTGGACACTGACGACGGCCTCTCCTGAGCCCGGTCTTTCCGACGGGGCTTCCCCCCTCCTCGGTGGCCGGTGGAGAGTGTTAGAATCCGGCTTGTCGTGCGCGAGCCGCACGGCGGAACCCATCGGCTACCAGGGGAGGGCATCCAGGCAATGATTACCGTGATCGGCAGCCTCAAGGGCGGTTCGGGAAAGAGCACCATCGCCTTCAACCTCGCCGTCTGGCTGGCGTATGCCCGCCGGAACGTGCTGGCGATCGACGCCGACCCCCAGGCCACCCTCACCGACGTGGTGGAGGTGCGCGAAGAGGAGGGCTTCGAGCCCGGGGTGCGGCTGGCGCACAAGGAGCTGCTCTGGTATCCCGAGCGGCTTGGAGAATATGACGAGGTGTTGGTGGACGTGGGCACGGCCGACCTCGAATCGCTCAAGCAGGCCATCCGCATTGCCGACCGCATCCTGGTGCCGGTGCCTCCCAGCCAGGCCGACATCTGGTCCACCCAGCGTTTCCTCAGGCTCATCGGCGCGGTTTCCGAGAACCGCGGTGAGCCGCCCCAGGTACTGGCCTTTATCAACCGGGGGGATACCCACAGGGCCGTGCGGGAAAGTGACGAGGCGGCTGCGGCACTGGTTTCGCTGCCGAACGTGGAGTTCATCGAGTCACGGCTGGCCCAGCGCACCGCTTTCCGCCGCTCCTTCAGCGAGGGACTGGCGGTCTTCGAGATGGACCCGCGCAGCAAGGGGGCGCAGGAGTGGAACGCGCTGGCGGCGGTGCTCTACCCCCAGGTGCTGGGCTGATGCCGGTGCCCGCCCGTGTGCGGAGCAGAAGGGATTCCTGTTTTCCGTGAATCGGTTGTTGGGTATCATGGTGAGAGCCGGGTGAGCCCGACGGCTCGCCGATCGCCTCGCAAAGCGCACCAGACCAGGCATGACCTCGACCGACAAGAAACAGCAGCCGCAGAGCGGGACGACCGTGGAGCCCGGGGGCATCGATCGCCTGTCCGAGGCCTTCGAGAGCAGTGCGCGGCGCTGGGAACTGATCATCTACCCCTCCATGTTCGCCTTCGTGGTGCTCGCGGCCTACGGCTTCTTCCTCATCTACCGGCTCGCGGGGGATGTGCACTACCTGGCCATCAGCGTGGACTCCCACATGTCGGTGCTCTCCAACAACATGCAGAACATGTCGGAGAACATGGGGCAGATCACCACCAACATCCGTACCATGACGGTGAGCCTGGACTCCATCGAGCAGCGGGTGGCCACACTCAAGCCCATCCTGGCCAGCATGGAGTCCATGGACCGTTCCATCCAGATGATGAACGCGTCCACGCGTGACATGAGCCTCACCACCCGCAACATGCAGTACGACATGTCCCGCCTCAACCGGAACATTGGGCGGCCCATGTCCTTCATGAACACCTTCATGCCCTGGTGACCAGTTCCCCCAAGGAAAATCCGCGTCCCACCCTGGTGGTTGCCACTTCTTCCCGGGCGCTCTTCGACCTGGACGAGTCCCATCGCGTCTTCGAGGAACAGGGGGTGGACGCCTATCACGAGTACCAGATCGAACACGAGGACGACGTCCTCGAACCGGGTGTGGCCTTCTGCCTGGTGCGGAAACTCCTGCGTCTCAACGAGCTGTTCGACGGGCGTGTCAAGGTGGAGGTGGTGCTGCTGTCGCGGAACAGCGCGGACACCGGCCTGCGGGTGTTCAACTCTATTGAGCACCACGGCCTGGACATCACGCGCGCGGCCTTCACCGGCGGGCGCAGCCCTTTCGAGTATGCCTCGGTGTTGGGGGCCCATCTTTTTCTCTCTGCCGAACCGGAGGATGTGGCCAGGGCGCTCAAGGCGGGTGTGGCCGCGGCGACCATCACACCCATGCCGGGCCGGAGAAAGGGGGAGGTGGACGGCCAGGTGCGCCAGGAGCAGCTGCGGATCGCCTTCGACGGGGACGCGGTGCTCTTCTCCGACGAGGCGGAGCGGGTCTACCGGAGCCAGGGGCTGGAGGCCTTCGAGGCGAGCGAGAAGGCGGCCGCGCACAAGCCGCTGGAGGCGGGGCCCTTCCGCCGTTTTCTCGAGGTGTTGCACCAGATGCAGACGCTGGCCAACGAGGGAACCTCGCCCATCCGCACCGCCCTGGTCACCGCAAGGGGGGCACCTGCCCACGAACGGGTGATCCGCACGCTGCGGGCCTGGAACATCCGAATCGATGAGGCGCTGTTCCTGGGGGGCATGGACAAGAGTGCTTTTCTCAAGGCCTTCCAGGCCGACATCTTCTTCGATGACCAGAGCCACCACGTGAACTCGGCCGCACAGTTCGTGCCCGCGGGCCACGTGCCCCACGGCGTGGCCAACCAGGGCTGATCCGGACGGGCGGGCTCAGAGTTCGGCGTCGTAGACGATGCTGTCCACCGGCTCCTGGATGAAGTTGCCCTGGATGTAGTTCACCCCGATGTTCCACAGCAGCGCCAGCTGCGCCGCCTCCTCGATGTGGGTGACCACCGTCTTCACACCCTCCTTCTGCAACTGCTCGTTGTAGCTCTTGAGCAGTTCGCGGTGCTCCTTGTCCTTGGAGATGTTGCTGGCGGTGTCGGTCTCGAAGTAGATCATGTCGATGCCGAGGTGCCTCACCAGGTTGACCGCCTCCTGCTCGAAGGAGAAGTGGCTCAGGGCGATCTGGCAATTGATCTTTTTCAGGCCCTCGGTGAGCTGTTCCACCGCGTCGAGGTTTCGCATCACGTCGTGCTGCGAGACGATAAAGGTGAGCCAGGCGCCCTTGGCCTTGAACTCGCGCAGGCTGTCGCAGATCCATAGCAGCAGCGAGTCGTCGGTGATGGCGGCCGCCGAAAGGTTGATGAAGAAGTTGAGGCGCTGACCGTTCTTCCGGTGCTGGGCCAGCTCGCTGATGGCCTTGCGGATCATCCAGCGATCGATGTCCGCCAGCCGTTCCGCCTTTTCCGCTTCCGGCATGAACTCCGAGGGCTGCAGCAACTCGCCCTCGCCGTTGCGCAGGCGCAGGTAGACCACGTAGTGCTCCCGGCTGTTTCCGTGCAGGCTGACCACGGGCTGGTAGTAGGGAACGAAGAGGTCGTCGCGCTCCACCGCCTGGTCGATGAGCTGGATCATCTCCTCGTCCACGTCGCTCTGCACCGGAGCCGCGCGACGCAGGCTCTCGTCGAAGATCACCAGCCTCCGGTTCCTCTCCTGCGCGTGCTTGCAGGCCTGCAGGGCGTTGTGGACCAGGTCGTTCGCGCTGTGTGCGGGCGGATCGTTGGAGTAGGCCAGCCCGGCCACGAAGTAGGGCTGGTTGGGATCCTCTTCGTAGCGCTCGGCCAGCTTCCCGAGGAGGCGTTCGCCCACCGCCTTCGCGTCGGTGGCCAGGGTGCACAGCAGGGCAAACTGGTGTTCCCCATAGCGCGCCAGCAGGTCGGACTCGTAGGTGGATTCGTTGAGCAGGCGCGCGGTGTCGCGCAGCAGCTGGGTGGCCGGGTCCTGGCCGGCCTCGGCCACGAATTCCTTGAAGTTGGTGAGGTCGAAGATCAGCAGGCTCAGCCTCCCGGCATCGGCCTGGGCCTTTTTCAGTCGCTGCTCCAGTTGTTCCAGGAAGTACTTCCGGTTGTAGAGGCCGGTTTCCACGTCGTAGTGGGCCAGGTCCTCCAGCTGCACATTGGTGCGCGAGGAGCGGTCGGTGACGATCACCTGGGTGCACTCCTCCCCGTCCACCCGGGCCGGCGCGAAGCGCATTTCCACCGGAATGACGCGCCCCTTGTCGGTGACACAGTCGATCTTCACGTTCTCGGCGGTGTGCTCCTTCTCAAGCATGCGCAGAACAGGCTTGAACTTGAGGCGGTCCTCGCTGGCGATCAGGTCCATGAAGGGCAGGCCTTCCACCGCGTCGGCGTCCTCGTAGCCGAACAGGGAGAGGTAGGCGGGATTGGCGTGGATGTGCATGCCTTCATGGATGTAGGCCACCGCCTCCTGGACGCTTTCCGTGAGAAGCCGCCAGCGCTGCTCCATCTCCTCGGCGCGGGACTGGGCCTCCAGCAGCTTCCGCTTGGTGACCATGTTCTGCTGCTCGCGGTTCACCACGTAGATCAGGTGCGCGTGGTCGTGCCGCTGGATGATGTCCTGAGCACCGGTCTCCGCCGCAAAGAAGAGCTCCTCGCCCGGATCGTCGGAGAGCAGGATGAAGGAGGCGCGGGGAGACTGCCGCCGGATCTGGCGGATGGCCGTGGTGAAGTCGATCTCCTCGGCGTCGCAGTTCACCAGCACCACGTCGGCGTGGCTGGACTCGAGAAACCGGTCCAGCTCCTCCTGGGTGTTGGCGGTGGTGAGGTGGATCGCCATGCCGGAATTTCTCAGCGTCTGCGCATAAAGATTGGCGTCGTCGGTGGGACAGCCCAGCACCAGCAGCTCGATTACATCGGTGAGGGGTGTGACGATCTGGATGATTCTTTCTGCGGTGGTATTCATGATGTTTGTCCCTGTGTCCCCTGCTTCTCTACAGCTCGTTCCAAAGGTCATCGAACAGTTCTTCGCCGGTATCAGGCTTCCCGTCCGGGCTCGCCGCGTCGACATACTCGAACTGGTAATGAACGAAATTGTTATTGGATTCGATCCAGCGGGTCAGCTTGATCTGGTGTTGCCCGAATTCGGTGATCAGGGTGGCAACGGTCCCCAGTTTGAAGACATGCGTGTTGGTGAGCAGACTCTGTTCGTGCTCGTTGGCGTCCTTGTTCGACAGCAGCAGGCATCGGTACTGGTTCTGCTGGGTGCCCGGTTTCCTGGAGGGGGCGACCAGGACGTCGGTGCAGCTTGGTGCGAGCACCTGCAGGCCCAGGTAGAGCTCGTTGTCGGTGTGGTGACGCAGCCAGCGGGTCACCGCCACCCCGAACTCATCCGGCTTGTCGGAGGAGCGTACCCCCAGCACGTCGCCCACCCTCACCCGCATGGGATAGCTTTTCCTCCAGGAGAGGCAGTAGCCCTCCACGCTTTCGTTGTAGGTGAGGACCGCGAAGGGGCTCTCCTTTCGGGGGGTGTTGTGCGTGGGGGTGAGCTGGTCGTGTTCCGGTGTGCCCAGCAGGGTGCTGATGATCGCCTTGCTGTCCCCCAGCAGGGAGTCGCCATTGACGCTGTGCATCGGTGAATTGATGGCGAGGCTGCTGAACACGCTGTCGTTCCAGGTGAGCCGGCTGGCCGGTGTCGGGGTCTTGTCGGCCGGCTCGGGGGGGATGGTCGCCTGTTCGGTTTCGGCCTCGCGCTGTTCCTCCAGCAGCCGGAGCAGGTTTCCGAGGCCGACGATGGCCTCGATCTCGCTACGGGTGTCGTTACGGGGGAACTTGCGTTCCAGCGACTTGGTCCAGTTGCGGATGAGAGGACGCAGCAGGGTCCGGGTGAGCCGTTGCTGGTCCTTTTCCAGGTAGGCGGGCGACTCCCATTCCGACTCCTCGAATTCCGTCCGCGCATCGTCGATCACCCGGTTGACGTCCAGCGTGAGAAAACGGGCGTCCATTCTCTCGTTTTCGCTCAGGGAAGCCTTCGGTGGTTCGTCGGCCCAGAGGTTGATGTAGAAGAGGCCGGTATTGCCCCGGGTTTCGTGGGAGGGCTTGAGGGTGGCCAGCTCCGCCCAGTAGGGGGCCTTCTCCTGGATGCGGCGGATCTGCGACTGCCGCAGCCGATAGGGGTTGGTGGTGGAGAGCAGCGCCATGCTCTTGTAGACGTTCCCGATGCTGCGGGCGTTCTTCCTGGAGCGCAGGAAGCCGCGGTTCTCCTTGACCGCCACCTCCTCCACCTGGTTCTGGGCTGCCCAGGCATAGAGGTAGTTGGCTTCGCGCCAGAGCCCCTCGGGGTAGTCCCGGTAGACCAGGAGGTTGTGGAACATCTTCTGTCCCAGGTAAAGGATGGCGCGCTGCGCGGCCACGATGACCAGCTTCTGGTTGAAGTGGCGCTCGTCGCCCAGCACCTGGTCGAGGAAGAGGATCTTGTAGGCGTTGGCCACCTCGTCGCAGAGCGCGCTGGTGAGCTGGGCCGCCTTGCGCGCCTTGGACGAGAGCGGAAAGCCCACGTTGAAATAATGGCGCGCGATGTTGTGGTTGATGTAGCGCACCGGTTCCCGGAAGGACTCGATCACTTCGGTGCGGATCAGGGTGGGAATCTGGATGCGGTTGAAGGTGACCAGGGTGTTGTAGACCTGGCGTGCCGTCTCTCCGATGTTGGCCACCGGCAACTCCTCCGCCCAGCGACGCACCTCCCGGGGGTTGAGCAGGAAGGAGTCCTTCGGCGGAGCCGACTGCGCCGGGATGGAAAGCGCCTGGGAGGAGCGTTTCCGGAAGTCATCGTTGTTCTGATCAGCCATGGCTCGTGGTTGTCGTCCTGTCTCTGGTGACCCGGTGAAGGAGGGCGGTTCCGGAACCCGGGCGAACTCCTTGTGGCAGGGTAAGCGGCCCCAACAATTGATTTCGGCCCGATCGGGAAGAAATTAACACATTATCAGAGGGCGGCTAAACAAATGTTTCTAAACCTTGATGGAGTAAACAGTTGTTGGGTTCACCAAGCCTCAGACGTGCCTTCACAGGGGAAGCTTGGAAGCAGCTCCCGCCCGCTCCTCCACCAGGCGGGGCAACAGGTAACCCGGCAATTGCACTCGCATTTCCTCGTGCAGCGCCTTGGCGCGATTTTTCGACACCTCGAAGTGGGCCGCGCCGGAAACCTTGTCCAGTTGGTGAAGATAGTACGGCAACACCCCGATATCAAACAACTTTTCACAAAGTTCCGTTTGCAAGTCGAGCCGGTCGTTGATCCCTTTCAGGAGCACCGCCTGGTTGAGCAGGGTGACGCCTGCACGGCGCAGTGGGGTGAGCGCCGCGGCCAGGGCCGTGGTGACTTCCGCGGGATGGTTGGCGTGCAGCACCAAGGCGCACTTCAACCGGTTGCCGGCCAGCAGCCTCACGAGTCCTGCATCGATGCGCTGTGGAAGCACCACCGGCAGCCGGGTGTGGATGCGCAGGCGCCGGAGGTGGGGCAGCCGGGCGAGACCGTCCACCAGCCCCTGCAGCCGGGAGTCGGCCAGGGCCAGGGGGTCACCGCCGCTCAGGATCGCCTCGGACAGGGTCGGGTCCGCGGCCAGGGATTCGACCACGTCGCTCCAGTCCCGCGCGTCGGGCCGGTTCTCCTGGTAGGGGTAGTGGCGCCGGAAGCAGTAGCGGCAGTGGACGGCGCAGCTGCCGGTGGCGATCACCAGTGCCCGGCCGTGGTACTTGCGCAGCACGCCGGGACCTGTCCGGGCGGGGCCATCGCCGGTGGGGTCCTCGCTGTAGCCGGGCGCCGCTTCCAGTTCCCGCGCCGAGGGCAGCACCTGCAGCACTAGGGGAGCCGCCCGGCCCCCCTTCTTCACCATCCCGCCGCAATAGCGGGCCACACGCAGGGGGAAGGCCGCCGCCGCGTCCGCCAGACG
>JALWGP010000126.1 GCA_027038775.1 Sedimenticola sp.
GGTCTACTCCAACGCCGAGATCTCCGACGAAGTGATGGAGAAACTGGAGGCTTGAGAATCCTCGGCATCGATCCCGGCTCCCGCATCACCGGCTACGGCGTCATCGACAGCGACGGGCGCCACAGCCGGCACGTTCACTCCGGCTGCATCCGCACGGGATCGAAGGAGTTTTCCGCCCGCCTGGGCGAGATCTTCCTGGGCATCCGGGCGGTGCTGGAGGAGTATGCCCCGGACCAGGTGGCGGTGGAGCAGGTCTTCGTCGCCGCCAACGCCTCTTCCGCGCTCAAGCTGGGCCACGCCCGCGGTGCCGCCATCACCGCCGCCGTGGTGGCGGAACTGCCGGTGTTCGAGTACACGCCCCGGGCGGTGAAGCAGGCGCTGGTGGGCACCGGCGGCGCCGGGAAGGAGCAGGTGCAGCACATGATCCGCCTGCTGCTGGGGTTGCGCGGGCGGATGGGGCTGGACGAGTCGGACGCCCTGGCGGTGGCGCTCTGCCACGCCCACACGGCGGCCACCCGGCGCAGGCTGCGGAGCCCGGCATGATCGGTCTGCTGCGCGGACGCATCGTCAGCCGCCAGCCGCCCTTCCTGCTGCTGGACGTGAACGGCGTGGGCTACGAGGTGGAGGCGCCCATGTCCACCTTCTACGACCTGCCCGCCGGCGACGGCCCGGTAACCCTCTACACCCACCTCATGGTGCGCGATGACGCCCATACGCTCTTCGGCTTCGTGCGCGAGCGCGACCGGGCGCTGTTCCGCATGCTGCTGAAGGTGAGCGGCGTGGGCGGCAAAATGGCCCTGGCCATCCTCTCGGGCATGACCGCCGACGAGTTCAGCCTGTCGGTGCAGGCGGGCGACGTGGCGGCGCTCACCCGGCTGCCGGGTGTGGGCAAAAAGACCGCCGAGCGGCTCATCGTGGAGATGCGCGACCGCCTGGAGAAGCTCGAGGTTGCCGCCGCGCAAGCCGGAGCGCCGGTGACCGCCCGGGCGGCAGGCGGCGCCGACGCCGATGCGGTGGATGCCCTGGTGGCCCTCGGCTACAAGCCTGCCGAGGCGAGCCGCATGGTGCGGGCGGTGTTCGCGCCGGGCATGGAGACCGAGGCGCTTATCAAGGCGGCGCTCCAGGGGGTATCGAAATGACCGAACGCTCTCCCCTCATCGACCCCGCGGCCGCCGGTGACGAGGCGGCGCTGGATCGCGCCATCCGGCCGAAAACCCTGGCCGACTACGTGGGCCAGCCGGCGGTGAAGGAACAGATGGAGATCTTCATCCCGGCGGCACGCCAGCGGGGGGATGCCCTGGACCACGTCCTCATCTTCGGCCCGCCGGGCCTGGGCAAGACCACCCTGGCCCACGTCATCGCCAACGAGATGGGGGTGAACCTGCGCCAGACCTCGGGGCCGGTGCTGGAGCGGGCCGGGGACCTGGCGGCCCTGCTCACCAACCTGGAGCCGGGCGACGTCCTCTTCGTGGACGAGATCCATCGTCTCAGCCCGGTGGTGGAGGAGATCCTCTACCCGGCCATGGAGGACTACCAGCTCGACATCATGATCGGCGAAGGGCCGGCGGCGCGCTCCATCAAGGTGGATCTGCCCCCCTTCACCCTGGTGGGTGCCACCACCCGTGCCGGCCTGCTCACCTCGCCCCTGCGCGACCGCTTCGGCATCGTGCAGCGGCTGGAGTTCTACTCGGTGGCGGAGCTGGCGGGCATCGTCACCCGCTCGGCGGGCATCCTCGGTATCGCCATCGAGGAGGCGGGCGCCGCCGAGATCGCCCGTCGTTCCCGCGGCACGCCGCGCATCGCCAACCGCCTGCTGCGCCGGGTGCGCGACTACGCCCAGGTCAAGGGCGACGGCCGCATCACCGCCGGCGTGGCCGACGCCGCCCTGGCCATGCTCAAGGTGGACGAGAACGGCTTCGACCACATGGACCGGAGGCTGCTGCGGGCGGTGCTGGAGAAGTTCGAGGGCGGCCCCGTGGGGGTGGACTCCCTGGCGGCGGCCATCGGCGAGGAGCGCGGCACCATCGAGGACGTGCTGGAGCCCTATCTCATCCAGCAGGGCTTTCTCGTGCGCACGCCGCGGGGACGCATGGCCACCCGGCGAACCTGGGACTATTTCGGCCTCCGGCCGGCCACGGCGCCGGAAGACCTCTTCGGGGAGACGCCATGAGCTTCCGCTGGCCGGTGCGCGTCTACTACGAGGACACCGATGCCGCGGGCATCGTCTATTACGCCAACTACTTCCGCTTCATGGAGCGGGCGCGCACCGAGTGGCTGCGCCACCTGGGCTACGAACAGGACGACCTGCGGCGCGACCACGGCATCGTTTTCGTGGTGCGTCGCGCCGAGGCCGACTACCGCGAGCCGGCGCGCTTCAACGACCTGCTCTGGGTCACCGGCGAGCTGGTGGAATTCGGCCGCAGTGCCCTTACTATCCGCCAGGAGGTGTTGCGCCAGGCCGACGGCAGGCTGCTTTGCCGCGGTGGCGTGCAGTTGGTCTGCGTAGATCTCCAACGTTTCCGTCCCACCGCCATTCCCCGGGAGATCCTGGAGAAGATGAAAGATGAACGGTGAACTCTCCTTCCTGCAGCTGGTGCTCGACGCCAGCCCCCTGGTGCAGCTGGTGATGGCCAGCCTGCTGCTCGCCTCGGTGCTCTCCTGGACCGCCATCTTCGAGCGTTCGCGCACCCTGCGGCGGGCGGCGCGCGAGGCGGAAGAGTTTGAGGAGCGCTTCTGGTCGGGCGTGGACCTGGGAGACCTCTACCGGGGGCTCGAGCGCCGGCGTGAGGATCTCACCGGCATGGCGGCGGTGTTCCATGCCGGCTTCCGCGAGTTTGCCCGCCTCAAGGAGACCGCGGGCATGGATCCCATGGCGGTGATCGAGGGCACCCGCCGCGCCATGCGCGTGGCCATGAGCCGCGAGATGGACAGCCTGGAGCAGTACCTCTCCTTCCTGGCCACCGTGGGCTCCACCAGCCCCTACGTGGGGCTTTTCGGCACCGTGTGGGGCATCATGAACTCCTTCCACGCCCTGGGCAACGTAAAGCAGGCCACCCTCAACCTGGTGGCGCCGGGCATCGCCGAGGCGCTCATCGCCACCGCCATGGGCCTCTTCGCCGCCATCCCGGCGGTGGTGGCCTACAACAAGTTCGCCGACCGGGTGCAGCGGCTGGAGGGGCGCTACGAGGACTTCGCCGAGGAGTTCGCCAACATCCTCCAGCGCCAGGTCCATCTCCTGGGCGGAGAGGGCTGATGGCGCGCCGCGGCCGCAAGCTCCGGCCCATGGCCGAGATCAACGTGGTGCCCTACATCGACGTGATGCTGGTGCTGCTGGTGATCTTCATGATCACCGCGCCCCTGCTCACCCAGGGGGTGAAGGTGGAGCTGCCCCAAGCCGACGCCGAGCCCATCGAGGAGGAGGCGAAGCGGCCCCTGGTGGTGAGCGTGGACCGCAAAGGCGATTTCTTCATCACCTACGACGACGACCGCACCCGCAGGCTGGAGGCGGAGGAGCTCCGGCGCCAGGCGGCGGCCATCCTCAAGAACAACCCCGGCATCCCGGTGCTGGTGAAGGGCGACCGGGCGGTGGACTACGGCCGGGTGGTGGAGGCCATGGTGCTGCTGCAGTCGGCCGGGGCGCAGAGCGTGGGACTGCTCACGGAGCCGGGGGAGTGAGCCTGCCCGCATGTGGAGCCTGATCCGGCGCTATCCCCTGGGTTTCATGCTCGCGGTGGTCATCCACTTGGCCGTCGTGGCGCTCATGGTGTTCGGCCTCGACTGGCTCCATCCCCCGAAGCCGCGCACGTCCGAGGTGGAGATCGTCCAGGCAAAGCTGGTGGATGCCGAGAAGCTGCGCAGGGCCGAGGAGGAGAAGCGCAAGGCGGAAGAGAGGAAGCGGCTGGAAGCGGAGAAGCGGCGCAGGTTGGAACTCGAGCGCAAGCGCAGGCTCGAAGAGAAGAAGCGCCGCGAGGCCGAGGCGAAGCGCCGGGCCGAGCGGGAACGGAAGAAGAAGGCGGAGGCCGAGCGCCGCCGCAAGGAGGAGGCGCGGAAGAAGGCCGAGGCGGAGCGCAGGCGAAAGGAGGCGGAGCGCAAGGCGCGCGAGGCGGAACTGGCCGCCCAGCTCCAGGCCGAGAAGGATGCGCGTGAGCGGGCCAGCGTCACCGCGGCCATCAAGCGCAAGGTGCAGAACAGCTGGCTGCGCCCGCCCACGGTGGCCGGCCAGGACCTGCAGGCCAAGGTGCGGGTGCGCCTGAGCGAGACGGGCTCCGTGCTGGTGGTCCAGGTGGTAGAATCGAGCGGCAACGGCGCCTTCGACCGCTCCGTGGAGGCGGCCGTGTACAAGGCGGATCCGCTGCCCATGCCCAGTTCGCCCCGCCTGATCAGCGAGTTCCGGGATTTCACCTTCATCTTCAGACCCTCTGGCAAATGAAGCGACTGTTGCAGTTTTTCCTTGTTTTTCTTGTGCTTGGCGTACAGGGTGCCCGTGCCGGGCTGGTGATCGAGATCACCGAGGGCGTGGAGGGGGCACTGCCCATCG
>JALWGP010000127.1 GCA_027038775.1 Sedimenticola sp.
GGATGGGCACCAGGTAGAAATCCTCACGGATGTCCACGTAGCCCTCGGGCTGCATGGCGATGACGGGCGACCCCGGCTCCAGCTCGCCGGAAACCGCCTGTTCATAGAGCCGGCGCCAGGCGGCGGGGTCGGGCTCGCGCACCAGCTGTTCCAGGGAATCGCGGTCGCGGAAGAGCAGCACCCGGTCGTGGCCCGCCGGATCACGGAAGACCAGGGTGAGCCCCTGGTTCCACTCGATGGCGTCCTTCGCCGGCAACCAGCCGGCCAGGGTGCCGTGGCGGTCGCTGCCCAGCAGCAGCCAGGGCGCGCCATTCCGCTCCCGCCGCTCGTAGACGTAGAAGACGCTGAAGGGGATCACCGGGCGTGCCGCCCGGGTGTCGCCCGGCTGGTCCACCAGGCTTGCGCCGGGCACCGTCACCACCCGCTGGTAGAGCGCCTGCTTGCCCGGCATCAGCAGCGGCTTCTGCGGCGCGGCCTGCACCGCCCCCGCCAGCACCGCGAGCGCCGCCAGCAGCCACGAAAAACAACAGGTTCTCACTTGGATCTCCACTCCTCGAGCAGCAGCGCCGCCCGCTCGTCGCCAGCCACGGCCCGCTTCTCCACCTGCTTCAAGAGCTGCTCCAGGCGAGCCGCCGCCCCGGCAGCGCCCAGCTCGGCCGCCCTGCTGTACCACTTGTGCGCCTGCACCAGGTCGGGCTTCTCCAGCGCGCTCCGGGCAGGGTCGAAGAAGACGGGATCGGCCTGCTCCGCCAGTGCCATGGCGGCGCCCGCGTCTCCCTCGCGCGCCGCCTTGAAGTAGAGCAGCCAGGCGTCCGCCACCTGGCCCATCCGCTGGAACTGGAGCGCCTTTGCAGCGAGCTCCGCCGGCGAGGGGTTCTCTGCGGCAGCCAGCCAGGCCCTGGCGGCGGAGCCTTCCGGCCCGGTGGAGGACGACACGACGGTCTCGGTTGCGGGGGACTCGCTCTTCCCCGCCTCGGGCGCCATCGCCGATTCGGCCGCTGGCGGTGCTTCCGGCTCCGCCGGTGCCGTGGCAGGCGGCGGAGAGACGACCGGTGCGGGGATGGCTTCCACCTCCGCGGGCTCTTCGTCGGGCACCATCAGCACCGCGGCCAGCGTGGCGGCCACGACGAGACCGATGGCAAGCCAGAGGCGCCCCCTTCCCTCCTTCTGTGGCTGATCGTTCATGCTTGCTCCGCGTCGATGGTGGGGACGTCGCCGCCCCCGCGAACGGTTCGGCCCCGGGGCGGGCCTCCCACGATCCACCGTGGGAGCGGCGCCCCGCCGCGAACGGTTCGAAGTTCGGCCCGGGGACGGGCCTCCTACCCCCCGGGAAGAAAGGGCGATATTATCGCAGATCCCCATCCGCCTGTAACGGCCCGCGCAAGTCGATGAACAGGACCCTGTTGCTGCTCCTTCTCCTCGCTCCCCTGGCCTGCACCGGCGGGCAGCCCTACCCGGGCACGCGCAACTACCTCGACAGCCTGCGCACCTTCTGGCAGACGCTCTACCCCGATGGCGGAGAGACCCTCTACTGCGGCTACCGCTTCCAACCCTTCGACCGCAAGGTGAACGCCGAGCACGTCTACCCCATGAGCTGGGTCACCCGCCAGCTGGGGTGCGGGGACCGGCAGCGGTGCCGCCGCACCAGCGCCCGCTTCAACCTCATCGAGTCGGACATGCACAACCTTTTTCCCGCCCTGGCCGAGGTGAACGAGGCGCGTGGCGCCATGGCGTACGGTGAGGTCCCGGGCGAGAGGCACGCCTTCGAGGCGTGCGATTTCGAGATCGACCACCGCAGGCGCCGGGTGGAGCCCCGCCCCAAGGCACGCGGCCGCATCGCCCGCGCCCTGCTCTACATGGCCGACACCTACGGCCTCACCCTGTTCAAGCGTCAGCGCAGGCTGATGGAGGAATGGAACCGGCGCTACCCCCCCGACGAGGCAGAGCGCCACCACAACCGGAAGGTGGCCCGGCTGCAGGGCAGGCCGAACCCGTACGTCCGCTGAACGCCCTGTTGAAAGTCATCTGGAGCTGAAATGCGGTAAAATCTCAAGAATTTTCCCCAGCCCACCCTTTTCATGAGCGAACTGCAAAACGACCGCCTCCTGCGCGCCCTGCTACGTGAACCCGTGGACGTCACCCCCGTCTGGATGATGCGCCAGGCCGGGCGCTACCTGCCCGAGTACCGCGCCACCCGGGAGAAGGCGGGCGACTTCATGACCCTGTGCAAGACGCCGGAACTGGCCTGCGAGGTGACCCTCCAGCCCCTGGACCGTTTCCCGCTGGATGCCGCCATCCTCTTCTCCGACATCCTCACCGTGCCCGACGCCATGGGGCTGGGGCTCTACTTCGAGGAGGGCGAGGGCCCCCGTTTTCGGCACCCGGTGCGCGACCGGGCGGCCGTCGACGCCCTGCCCGTGCCCGACCCCGAGGGGGAGCTGCGCTACGTCATGGACGCGGTGCGCACCATCCGCCGCGAACTGGCCGGCCGCGTGCCGCTGATCGGCTTCTCGGGCAGCCCCTGGACCCTGGCCACCTACATGGTGGAGGGGGGCGGCACCAAGAACTTCGCCCTCTCCAAGGGGATGATGTTCGACCGCCCCGAGCTGATGCACGCCCTGCTGGAGAAGCTGGCGCAGGCGGTGACGCTCTACCTCAACGCCCAGATCGCCGCCGGCGCCCAGGCGGTGATGATCTTCGACACCTGGGGCGGCACCCTCACCCCCGACGACTACCGCGAATTCTCGCTGGCCTACATGCAGCGCATCGTGGAGGGGCTCACGCGGGAGGCGGAAGGCAGGCGGGTGCCGGTGATCCTCTTCACCAAGGGGGGCGGCCAGTGGCTGGAGGCCATGGCCGAGACGGGCTGCGACGCCCTGGGACTGGACTGGACCACCGATATCGGCGAGGCGCGCCAGCGGGTGGGAGACCGGGTGGCGTTGCAGGGCAACCTGGATCCCTGCGTGCTCTACGCCTCACCCGAGTCCATCCGCCGCTCGGTGGCGAAGATCCTGGAGCGTTACGGCGAGGGCAGCGGCCACGTCTTCAACCTGGGCCACGGCATCCACCCCACCATCGACCCCGAACACGCCGCCGCCATGATCGAGGCGGTACACGAGCTGAGCCAGCCGTATCACCCGTAGGAGCGGCGCCCTCGCCGCGAATTTCGGGTTCGGCCCGGGGGCGGGCCTCCTACAGCCGGTAGACGGTGGTGGTCATCACCTTCGACATGAGCTTCATGGCCAGCTTCACCGGTCCCGGCAGCTCCACGCCGCCGTGGGCCTTCGCCTTCTGGCCGTGGCGGATTTCGTCTTCTTTCATCTGCTCGAGGATGGCGCGGGTGCGACAGTCCGACTCGGGCACCTGGGCCAGGTGCTCGTCCAGGTGACCCTCCACCTGTTTCTCGGTCTCGGCCACGAAACCCAGGCTCCACTTGTCGCCCGCCAGCCCGGCGGCGGCCCCCAGGGCGAAGGAGCCGGCGTACCAGAAGGGATTGAGCAGGCTCAGGCGGCCACCCAGCTCCTCCACCCGCTCCTCGCACCAGGCGAGGTGGTCGTTCTCCTCCCGGGCGGAGCGCTCCATGGCGTGGCGCACCTCTGGCCGGCGCGCGGTGAGCGCCTGTCCCTGGTAGAGCGCCTGGGCGCACACCTCGCCCGTGTGGTTGATGCGCATCAGCCGCATCACGTGGTCGCGCTCCTCCTCCGGCAGCTCGGAATGGGCGCAGGCCTCCGCCGGGTTGGGCCGCTCGGTGACCAGCGGCCGGCCGAAGAGGGTGCGCAGGGCCTGGTCGAAGTTGAGGATCAGGCGGTCGGCGCTGGTGAGGTTTCTCTCTATTTCCTTTTCCATGTTTTCATTCTACTCCCGCCACCAACTGCCGGGCCAGCAGGGTCACGGGATGGAGATATTCCGGCCCCGGCGCGCCGCGCTCCAGGTGGAGACCACAGCCGGCGTTGGCGGTGACCACAAAGCGGGGCGCGAGCCGGCGGATCTCCGCTATCAGCGGCTCGCCAATTCTCCGGCTCTGCACGGGATCGGCCAGAAAGCCCAGGCCACCGGCGCCGCAGCAGCCGCCCGGCCGGCCCACCTCCACCACCTCCAGCCCCGGCACGGCCCGCAGCAGCCGCCGCACCGGCTCCGAGCCGTCCAGCACGTTCTCCAGGGTACAGGGAAGGTGGAGCGCCACCCGCGCCTCGAGCGGACAAAAGGCGAGCCGCTCCAGCGCGCCGCTCTCGAGGAGAAAGGCGCCGATCTCCCGGTACCCGAGGCCGCCCTGTTCGGCCAAGTGGGCGCCGCAGCCACTGGAGACGCCCACCACCGCATCGAGGCCATCGAGGTCAAAGGCCACGCGGTTGGCCTTGGCCAGCCGGGCGGCCCGCTCGGGATTGCCGGCGTGGAGCTCCAGGGCACCGCAGCACCCCTGCCCCCGCGGAACATGGACCTCGTAGCCGGCCCGGGTGAGCAGGCGCACCGCGCCTTCCAGCGCCTTGCCGTCCAGCAGGCCCGCCGTGCAACCGAGGAAGAGCCCCACCCGGCC
>JALWGP010000128.1:0-4105 GCA_027038775.1 Sedimenticola sp.
CCACGGCCATCCCGGCGCGCGCGCTGGTCGCCCACGACCAGATGCACTGGAAGACCGTGGAAGCGCCCCACGAGCAGCGGCTGGACCGCTATCTCGAGCAACACAGCCGGTACGCCACCCAAAACGGCCTCCAGCGCATGATTCCCTATACCACCCTGGTCAGTTATGGCGGCATCCCCAGGGTCGAAGGTGAGTAGGCTCCTGCTCCTGGCGCTGCTCTGGGGCGGGTTCCTGCTCCAGCCGCTGGCGGGGGAAGGGCAGAGCGGAAGCGGGGAGACGCCGGCGCAATGGCTCGGCCGGATGAACCGGTCGGTGGCCCACCTCTCCTTCGAAGGCAACTTCGTCTACCTCAGCGGTCGTTTCCTGGAGGCGATGCGCCTGCGTCACCAGATCGTCGACGGACGTCCCAGGGAGTCGCTCTTTTCGCTCACCGGTCAGCCACGGGAGATCGTGCGTGACGCCGATGTGCTCACCATCACCACCTGGGTCGGCGGCAAGCCGCAGACGATCAGCCATCCATCGAGCGGTCGCCTGTCCCCCCTGAAACCGCTGGAAGCCGATGCCCTGCAGCACCACTATCACCTGATGATGGGCAAGCCGGCCCGCATCGCCGGGCGCGAAGGGGTGGTGGTGGCCCTCGTTCCGCGTGACGACCTGCGTTACGGCTATCGGCTGACGCTCGACCGTGAAAGCGCACTGCCCCTGGATCTCACGGTGATGGATGGTGAGGGCAACCTGGTCTCCCGCATCATGTTCACCCAGCTGAAACTGCAGGGGGGCGACCCCGACGACGAGTCGCAGGCAGCCGTGGAACCGGTGCCTTCCCGTTCACGTGCGGTCCGGATGACGGTAGCGGGGGGGGAGGACGGCTCTGTTTCCACCGGGCAGAAGGGTGGCTCCAGCTGGACCTTCGGCGAGCTGCCCGCGGGCTTTCGCCTCGTCAGCCACAAGCACAACGAACGGGGGCGGCAGGAACACTTCGTCTTCAGTGACGGCCTGGCCACCATTTCAGCCTACCTGGAGCCCCTTGGTGAAGGGGATCGGCCTTTCAACGGCGAAACCAGCCTGGGTTCGGTCAATGCTTATGGCCGCCAGCTCGACGGGTACCAGCTGACGGTGGTGGGCGAGGTTCCCCACCGGACCCTCCAGCTGCTTGCCAACGCGCTGCGCGAGAAGGAGTGATCCATATGCTGGAAGAAGAGGGCATCGTGGTCGGCGTCAAGGGGGACTTCGTGGAAGTGGAGGCGCAGGCGAAGGCGGGCTGCGGCAGCTGTTCCGCCCGCAAGGGGTGCGGCACCTCTCTCGTGGCCAGTCTCTTTCCCAAGCGCAGGCACCGCTTTCTCGCGAGGAACGAGGCCGGTGCCTCCACCGGTGACCGGGTGCTCATCGGGCTGGACGAGGGGGCGCTGCAGTCGGCGTCACTGGTTCTCTACCTGCTTCCCTTGCTCGGTCTCATCGGCGGCGCCCTGCTGGGCGGCTGGCTCGCGCGTTCGCTGGCCAGCGACGACAGCGAGCTGTTGAGCATCCTCTTCGGGGTTGCCGGCATGACGCTGGCCTTCGCCGGGATCCGGAACCGGTGGAACGGCGCCAGGAGCGGGCGTTTCCAGGCGGTGGTGCTGCGCGTGCTTCCCGCCCCCGGAGTGACCGTGCCGTTGCGGGTGAAAGCATGAGCCGCGCCAGAATGCAGTTCCTGCACCGGTTTTCTCTTGTTCTTTTTCTGTTCGCTGTCTTTTCGGTTGCGGCGGCCACACTGCCCGACTTCACCCGCCTGGTGGAGGAGAACGCACCGGCGGTGGTGAACATCAGCACCGTCTACAAGGCCAGGAATCCGCTCGGACGGTACCACCTGCCGGAGGACATGCCCATTCCGGAGGAGGGCCCCCTGGCCGAACTGTTCCGGCGCTTTCTCGATGGCGAGGAGGAACACCCGGAAGAGGTCGATTCCCTGGGGTCCGGTTTCATCATCTCCCCCGACGGTTACATCCTCACCAACCACCACGTGGTGCAGGGGGCGGACGAGATCATCGTCCGCCTGCACAACCGGGACACCTACCAGGCGAAGCTGGTGGGGTCGGACGAGGCCAGCGACATCGCGTTGCTGAAGGTGGAGGCGCAGAACCTGCCCACGGTGAGGATCGGGGACAGCAGCAGGCTGAAGATCGGCGCCTGGGTACTGGCCATCGGTTCCCCCTTTGGTTTCGACCACACGGTGACCGCCGGCATCGTCAGCGCCAAGGGGCGCAGCCTGCCCAGCGAGAACTACGTTCCCTACATCCAGACCGACGTGGCCATCAATCCCGGCAACTCCGGGGGGCCGCTGTTCAACCTCGACGGCGAGGTGGTGGGCATCAACTCCCAGATCTTCAGCCGCTCGGGTGGTTTCATGGGGCTCTCCTTCGCAGTGCCCATCGATCTGGCCATGAACGTGGCCCGCCAGCTACGGGAGAAGGGGCGGGTCTCCAGGGGCTACCTGGGGGTGCTGATCCAGGACCTGGACCAGGGGCTGGCCCACTCCTTCGGCCTCGACCACCCCCGGGGCGCCCTGGTCTCCAGGGTGCTGCCGGATTCGCCGGCGGCCAGGGCGGGCCTGCAGGTGGGGGACGTCATTCTCAGCTTCAACGGGCGGGAGATCCGCACCTCCACCGAGCTGCCGCCGCTGGTGGGGTCCACCCCCGTGGGGGAAGAGGTGGTCATGGCCGTGCAGCGCAAGGGAAAGGTGCACGAGCTTCGCGTGAAGATCGAAGAGCTGCCCGGGAGGGAGGCTGCCGTCGAGGAGAAGAAGTCGGCTGCCGCCCAGCCCAGGCAGGGTGACCGGCTGGGGCTGGTGGTGCGTGAACTCAACAGCGCCGAGATCCAGGAGCTGGAGCTGCCCCCGGGAGAGGGGGGCGTTCTGGTCCAGTCGGTGAAGAAGGGGCCCGCCGCCAGGGCCGGTATCGAAGAGGGCGACGTCCTTCTCATGCTTGGCGAACACAGGATCCGCGATCTCGCCCATTACCGCCGCCTGGTGCAGGCGCTGCCCGCCGGGCGGGAGGTCCCCCTGCTGATCCAGCGAGGCCAGGGCCCCGTCTTCATTGCACTGAAGGTGCCCTGAACCCACCGGTTCCAGTGAACGGCGCCCGCGCTGCCCGGGTGGTGCGCCTCGAATTTTTCGAAGCGCCCAAGTATCATTGCGGGCTGCTTCCTTGTGCCATACATTCTTGATGTCCAGACTCGATCACATACGCAACTTTTCCATCATCGCCCACATCGATCACGGAAAATCGACCATCGCGGACCGCTTCATCCAGCTCTGCGGCGGCCTGAGCGAGCGCGAGATGGAAGACCAGGTCCTCGATTCCATGGACCTGGAGCGCGAGCGCGGCATCACCATCAAGGCCCAGAGCGTCACCCTGAACTTCACCGCCAGGGACGGAAAGACCTACGAGCTCAACTTCATCGACACCCCAGGCCACGTGGACTTCTCCTACGAGGTCTCCCGCTCCCTGGCGGCCTGCGAGGGGGCGCTGCTGGTGGTGGACGCGGCCCAGGGAGTGGAGGCGCAGAGCGTGGCCAACTGCTACACCGCCATCGACCAGGGGCTGGAGGTGGTGCCGGTGCTCAACAAGATCGACCTGCCGTCGGCCGATCCCGAACGGGTGATCCGCGAGATCGAGGAGATCATCGGCATCGAGGCGGAGGACGCCCTGCGCGTGAGCGCCAAGACCGGCGAGGGGATCCGCGAGCTGCTGGAGACCCTGGTGGAGCGCATTCCCCCGCCCGAGGGCGACCCCGACGCGCCCCTGCAGGCGCTGATCATCGACTCCTGGTTCGATCCCTACGTGGGGGTCATCTCCCTGGTGCGGGTGGTGAACGGGCAGCTCCGGCGCAAGGACAAGATCAAGGTGATGTCCACCGGCCGGGTCTACCAGGCGGAGAAGGTGGGCGTCTTCACGCCCAAGCGGGAGGAACGCGAACTGCTGGACACGGGCGAGGTGGGTTTCGTCATCGCCGGCATCAAGGAGATCGACGCGGTGCCGGTAGGCGACACCATTACCCTCGAGAAGAACCCCGGCAGGGGCTCGGCGGCGGGGTTCTTCTCGAGGGTAATGGTGTCGCCTACCGGCAC